>CALBIN010000281.1 GCA_937893275.1 uncultured Opitutia bacterium
GCGCCTTTCAATTCCGGTGCTCGCCGAAGGGGGGGGACTCCCGCGAACTTTCCCATGATGCACTGCGTATGGCCGGATGTTCTTCGTTCCTACGCCCAGCTCGGAAACAACTGCAAGCTCATCAGCTTCTACAACTACGGTCCTTACTATGCCGCCACCGAGGGCATGTGGTCGGAATCCTCAGGCTCGCATCGCGCGGCCCATCTTCTGAATAATCGACTGTCCCAAGCGGACGACCTCGTTGGGGAAGGCATTCTCCGCCCGTCCCGCGTAGCCATGCTCTACTCTCGTTCCACCGAGTACTGGAATCCCGCCGCCACTTTTCCCGACAAGCGCGCCTCTTTTCTCGGGTTGTCCCACGAGTACTTTCAGCCCGAGCTCGTGACCGAGGAGCAAGTGGCGGCAGGCGACCTAGACCATTACGACGCCCTCTACGTTTTGGAAACTCACGTGTCGCGGGCGGCGTCCGATCGCATCCTGTCATGGACCAAGCGAGGAGGCCTTCTCTGGACTTGCGCCGATTCCTTCCTTCGCGACGAGTACGATGCACCCAAGGACTTCCTTGCCCAGCACTTCGGCTTGAAGAGAGCCTTTGCCGAGAATCCGGCCAACCCATCCGTCCGTCCGTCTGGCGGGATTTCCTCTGTCATGCCTGTCCATAAAATAAAGATCGCCCAGCCTCTGCGCGCCTTGGCTTGGGAGGAAGCTCAGGTTCTCGCCACCTACGAGGACGGACCCGGTGCATGGCTGGAAAAGAATTTTCATGACGGACGCGTGGTTTATGTGGGTCATCGAGCCGGTCTGGATTATACGCGAAAAGCGATCCGCCTCGGTGGAATGCGGACCATCTGGCCCGATTACCCGCGAGCTTTTCTCACGCGATCTCTCCATCAACGAAAGGTGGTCCGCGAGCTCACGGTTTCCGAACCCATTGTCCTCGCCCATGCTCTCTCGTCCCCTGGCGGCGACGTGATCGTTCTTGCCAATATGCGGGCCGACGAACTCGAAAACCTTGAAGTCCGACTGCGTTCTCCGGCCAAGCCGATTTCCGTGCAAACCTTTGATGAAGATGGTGACCTCGTAGGCATCCCCTTTACTCATGCCGATGGGGTGTTACTCTTTCGCGTGCCCCGGCTTCCTTCCTTTCTTTCCGGTTGGAACGAGATTGGTCAGCTTTACTTTGTTCGTTCCAAGCCCGCGCCGCCCGACGATCGGTTGGACAAGCTGAGGGAACAAACCGAGATCGAACTCGATTCCGATGATCCCGAGACTGTTGCAGTTGCTGTTTGGCGGGCCGGTTTCTTTCCCGATTGGAAACTCGCGGGGAAGCTTTCGCGCCTATTGACCCACGAGGACTGGCGAGTGCGGAGGGCGTCTGCCGAGAGTCTGGGACGTCTCGCTCCCGATGGCGCAGAGTCGGCTATCGTCGGGGCGTTTACCAAAGAAACGGACAACCATGCAAAGGCCGACCAGTTGCACGCTCTGGCTCGTCTCGGCAGCGACAAGTTCGAAGCTTTTCACAAGCTGTTGACGGCAAGCCCGGATCCCTTCCTCCACGAGGAGGCTGGTCTGGCCAAACAGCGTTTGCAGCCTGCAATCACGTCGAACGTCCTGTCCGAGGAACCCTATGCCAAGGCCATCGCCAGCCGTTCACCGGAGTTGCTTCGAAAAGTTTTTCAGAATCGGGCAAAATTGAATTCCGGCCAATTGACCCAGTTGCTCGCCCATCTCCCTGCTGCTTATCCCGTTCGCTACGGTAACGACCTAAAGGCTTGGGCAGACTATTTTTCCAACTTGCCGAATTGATGTCCGGCTTGTCCGGCTAGGTTCCGATTTGGGCAACGAGAAGGACTAACCCGATAATTGCGAAACAGAGGGCTAAACATATTGCAAAGCCCACCACGTCATATCGGGTGGGTCGCTGAAACTCGAAGTTGGAGCTGGGAAAGAGCTTGTTTTTGTCGAACCGATCGGGCTCTGCGTAGCTTCTCTCGATTTCCGCTTTGTCCCTTTCGGGGTCGGGGTCGACGGGAGTTTTCAACCGCACGTATAGCCGATCCAAACTTTCCTTCCGGTTCGGGGAGGTCAGTAAGCTTGCTATAATCATCACGAGAAACGGAGCGATGATCTTGAAGGGGAGGTCCAGCGTGGCGAGGGCGGCATTGCGGACTTTGGTCAGATCGTAACCGAGGATCTTGTCGTAGAGCAACATGTCGAAGCGAAACTGTCCTTGGCCTTGCTTTACGCCTTCGATTTCCTTTACCCCTCCGGTCCAGTAGATGGACTTGCCTCCGCCGGTATCGGTCTTTTCGTTTACTAGAATCAGAGACGAGTCGGTTCGCAAGTCCGGAGCAACGGCGGGGATCAAGCGGGGTAGTACGAAGAAGCTGACGAGGCAAAACACAATGGTAGTCCATCCAGCCTTTGTGGTGGCTCTCCTCCAATACATCCCAACCCAGAACAAGGCGGCGAATGTCATGGGCACAATCCAAGTCAACTGGAGTTGCTTGAACATGTCCAGCATGGTCACCGAGATGACGACGGCTCCCAAGACAACGATCCCCCCCGTGAAACGTCCGAGTGAAACGCACTCCTTGTCCGTGGCGTTCGGCTTGATGAAGGGAACGTAAATGTTTCTTACCACGAGCGCCGAGCAGACCAGCATGTAGCAATCCACGCTGCTCATGAGCGCCGCCAGCAGGCACGCGAGCATAAGCCCGACGAGACCTATGCCCAGCGGACCAAGCAGTTCCTTCGTGGCCACCCCCCATGCCATGTCGGCATCCTTTATCAGGGCCGTATCGCTACCGAACAAGGTGAGCACGATCAAAGCCGTGATCACCCAGCCGATGGTGCAAAAGCGCTTGATGAAATTTCCCGTTACGAGACCGATGCGGGCGTCCTGCTCACTTTTGGCGGTACCGCCTCCCGTGACGATGAAGTGGGGTGTGAGCACGATGCCGATGGCGTTGATGATGACGATTACGAGAATCGCATAAAGAGGGAATTCGGCTGCATTTTCGCTACCTATAACGGAGAAATTGTGGGCGGGCAATTGTTCGTGCATGACCCGAAATCCATCCGTCCACGAATCGCCGGGATTACCGAATTTTTCAACCACTGCGTTCAGCCCGAATGGGATCAACAGGACGGAGAGCAGTATGATGCAGATACCTTGTATGAGGTCCGTCCAGTAAGCGGCGGCGATTCCGCCGAGCACGCCGTACAAGGTCACGACTACAGCCACCAAAGGCACCAGCACGTACTCTGTCTGCGTGCCGAAAAGTTCCGGGCCTAGCAAGGGCACCGCCACTTTGCCGATGGCCGTGAAGAGCATGGCTCCGTAAGTCATGTAATAGAAGCAACCGAAGATCGCATAAGCCACTCCCATACTCTTGGATTCGTAGCGTTCCACGAACCAGTCGCCCAAGGTAAGGCATCTCATCCGACGGTACCACACTGCGCTAATCCAGTAGACCGGGGTGACGAACAACCAGTACATGACGCCCCACATGCCGCTCATGCCGTTGGCGAATGTGCCGCGGGCGGTGTTCACGGGATCGGCAGAACCCGTGCCCGCTCCGAAGGCGGCGAAAGTCTGGAAGAGTTTACCGAAGCGTCGTCCACCCATGAAGTAGTCCTCTTGTCCCTTCACTTGTTTCATGGCCCAAACGCCGATGCCGGCCATGCCGGCGAAATAGATGAAGAGTACTAAGTAGTCTATCGTGTCCATAGGGATATCCTGCCAATTCGTTTCCGAAAGGCTGTCTTTGGCAATCGAAAAGAGACGATACCTGTTTTTTGTGAGTGCGTAGGCAAACAAATTGTTCTTGCCGTTGACTGGTCGTCGCCGAAGAGTTGCCCCTCATTTTTTAAAATATATGGACAAAGTACGAATAGGAATAGTCGGATTGGGTAACATCGGGCAGATTCATGCCAAGAGCCTGCTGGATGGGAATGTCGAGCGTGGCGAATTGACGGCTGTCGCCGATGCTTTTCCCGACAAATTGAAGCAATACGAGGAACAGGGCGTAAAAGTCTACGGCGATGCCGATGCCCTCATCACCTCGGGCGAGATCGACGCCTTAATGATCGCCACCCCTCATTTTCAGCACACCACTCTTGGGATCGCAGCCTTGGATGCCGGCCTTCACATTATGGTGGAAAAACCGATTTCCGCTCATAAGGCCGACGCCGAGAGGTTGGTCGCCAAGGCCAAGGAAAAGCCGGATCAAGTTTTCGGGGGCATGTTCCAGTTGCGAATCGAGCCGCGCTACGAAAAGATTCGAGAGCTCGTACAGGGAGGCGAACTGGGTGATCTCATGCGCGTAGTTTGGATCATGACCGACTGGTTTCGTTCCGAGGCTTACTTCCAAAGTGGCGGGTGGCGAGCTACCTGGAAAGGGGAGGGCGGTGGCGTATTGCTCAACCAGTGCCTCCATCAACTCGACGTCATGCAATGGATTCTCGGGATGCCCGCGAAGGTCAGTAGCCAAGTTGGCATCGGGAAGCATCACGACATCGAGGTCGAGGACGACGTCACTTGCTATTTGGAATACCCGAATGGCGCGTCGGGCGTATTCATAACTTCGACTGGGGAGACGCCCGGCAGCAACCGATTTGAAATCGCGGGCACCAAGGGCCGTATTCTCCTCGAGAACGATAAGCTCGTATTCACTAGGAATGCCGTTCCTTCGGACGAGTGGTCCAAAACCTCGAAAATCGGCTTTCAGCAACCTGAAACCACGGTCGAGGAAATTCCCATTCCCCCTGCGAATGAACCGCATGCCGCCTTGATTGCCAACTTCGTCGAGGCCATCCTCGATGGAAAGCCACTAGTCGCTCCGGGCGAAAGCGGCGTTGGCTCTGTGGAGTTGGCCAACGTCATGCTGTACTCGGGCTTGCTCAACCAGCCGATCGAGTTGCCCATGAACGGTGCCGACTGGGAGTCCAAGCTGAACGAACTTATTGAGAACTCGACCCACGAGAAGAAAGTGGTTGAGGTGTCCAGCGAGGATTTTACCTCTTCCTTCCGTCGTTAGTTTCACATTTCCCGTAACCCAAGTAACCCTCAGACATCATGCCATTTAAATTCACGGGATTCCCCGACGAAGCCGAAAAAAGTCTCGCAGACCAAATTTCAACTCTCAAGGAAGTCGGATGGTCCGCCATTGAACTTCGCCTGATCGACGGTGGCAACGTATGCGACCAGACCGACGACGAGTGGAGGCAAACCCGAGAGGCGCTTCAGTCCGAAAATATCGAGGTGGTCGGCTTCGGCGGCCAAATCGGCAATTGGGCTCGCCCGATTACGACCGATTTTCAAGTGGACTTGGATGAAATTCGTCGCGTGGCGCCCCGCATGCAGGAGATGGGCACGAAGTTCCTCCGCATCATGTCTTATCCCAACGATGAGACAAGTCCCCTGTCCCAAGAAGCGTGGAAAGCCGAGGTGTTTCGACGCCTCAAGGAATTGACCGCTATCGCCGAGGGCGAGGGAATCGTTTTGGCTCATGAGAATTGCAACGGCTACGGAGCCACAGCCGAAGGCTATCTCGAAATGGTAGAGGCCGTCGGTAGTTCCGCTTTGCAGCTTATCATGGATACCGGAAACAACAGTCTGCACGACAATGACGTGGAGGTCACTTGGGACTACTACGATACCTGTCGGGCCGAGGTCACTCACGTCCACGTCAAGTGCGCCAAGCCGGGCGAGGACGGTGGGGGGCACGTCACCTGTCACGTGGACGAGGATCCCGTGCAGCGGCGAATATTTGCCGATCTCGAAGCCAACGGCTACGACGGCTGGCTCTCCATCGAGCCTCACATCAAGGCCGCCATTCATGCGGGCCAGGACGTCGACGACTCGGGCGAGGCTCGCGTAGTCTGGGTGGAATTCGCCCGACGCTTGGAGAAACTCGTGGCCGAACTTTGAAGCCATGAAAATCGAAATTTTCGATCAGAAGGATGACATGGGAGCGGCCGCAGCTGCCCATGGAGTCTCCAAGCTTCAGGCGGTGTTGGCAGAGAAGGGTTCCGCCTCCTTCATTGTTGCTACCGGCGCATCCCAGTTCGAGATGTTGGCCAGGTTGGCCGAGGCGGACTTGGCTTGGAGCAAGCTTACCGGGTTTCACCTCGACGAATACGTCGGCTTGTCCATCAATCACGAGGCCTCCTTTCGCAAATACCTTTGGGAACGTTTCGTGAGCAGGCTTCCTCTTCCGCTCGCGGACTTCCACTTTCTGGACGGCGAAGTAGATGCCGATGCCGAGTGCCGTCGGGCAAGTGAGCTTATCGAGCAAACTTCCATCGACGTCGCCTTCGTCGGCATCGGTGAAAACGGCCATCTGGCGTTCAACGATCCACCCGCCGATTTCGAAACCGAGCAACCTTATCTCACCGTCGATCTGGACGAAGCCTGTCGCCAACAGCAATTCGGTGAGGGATGGTTTCCGACACTCGATGCCGTACCACGGCAAGCCATATCCATGTCCGTTCGCCAAATCATGAAAAGCGACGCCATCGTTTGCACCGTCCCCGATGAGCGCAAGGCCGAGGCGGTGAAAAACGCCATCCAAGGCCCCGTTACTCCGGAGGTGCCTGCTTCGATCCTTCAGGAACATCCCGATTGCAGGCTGTTTTTAGATACGGCGGCGGCTTCCCTGATGTGAAGCCTTTCGACCTGCAGGTAAACGGTTACGCGGGTACCGATTTCTGTTCTTCATCCCTTACGGGCGAGCAACTCCACAACGCTTGCCGAGCCTTGGTTGACGACGGGGTGAGCGGCATCCTCGCCACTCTCATTACCGACGGCATTCAAAGTCTCGTTTCCAAGCTCGCAGAGATCGTTCGGCTTCGCGAGCTGGACGAATTGGCTCGCCAGGTCATTTCCGGTTTTCACGTCGAGGGACCTTTTCTCAATCCTTCCCCAGGCTTCATCGGGGCTCACGAGCCGGAACACGTTTGCCCTGCTTCCGTGGACGACGCCCAACGGCTCCTCGATGCCGGAGCCGGACTTGTGAAGCTCTTCACCCTCGCTCCCGAGCAGGACGCCGGGGCTGCTGTCACCAAGTCCCTCGCCGAGCAAGGCGTCGTGGTATCCGCCGGACATTGCGATCCCACCCTCGACCAACTAAAGACCGCCATCGACAACGGGTTGAGCATGGTCACCCATTTCGGCAATGGTTGCCCAGTGGAGCTTCCTCGGCACGATAACGTTCTCCAACGATATCTTTCCCTTCGAGAGCACCTGTGGTTTTGTTTCATTCCCGATGGTGCGCATGTTGATTTTACCGCCTTGAAAAACTATTTGGACTTCGTTGGCGTCGATCGCTCGATCATGACGACCGACGCCATATCCGCGGCTAAGATGGGGCCCGGCTTGCACGAGATTTCCGGCATCTCGGTAGAGGTCGACGAAGCCGGCGTTGCCCGCCGGCCCGGATCCCCCAATCTCGCGGGCTCCACTATCACGATGCCCGGAATTCGCCGAAATCTTTCGGAGAGCTTGGGGCTTGGCGAGGACGAGATAACCGCCCTCGTAGACCTCAATCCTCGTGCCGCTCTCTCCCTTTAATAATAATGTTTGTCTTCGATGCGCATCTGGATCTCAGCCTAAACGCGATCGAGTACAATCGCGACCTCCGTCGCAGCGCTCGTGACATCCGCGAAAGCGAGGCCGGTATGACCGACCTCAAGGGTCGCGGTCGCGGCACGGTTGCCTTTCCTGATATGCGCGAAGTTGGAATCGGCTTTTGCGTGGCGACCCAACTGGCCGGCTGCATGAAGCCCGCGGGCCCCGTAGGCAGTTGGAATTCTCCCGAGCAGGCTCATGCCATGACGCAGGCGCAGCTCGCTTGGTATCGCGCCATGGAGGACGCCGGTGAATTGCGTCAGGTTCGAGATTGGCCGGAGGTGGAAGCCCATTTGCAAGCATGGCATGCCGATCCCGAGCATGCCCCGATAGGATATATTCTAAGCCTTGAGGGCGCCGACTCTCTTCGCACCCTCGCCGACCTCGAAAGATCCCACGAGCAAGGTCTTCGGGCGTTGGGGCCCGCCCACTACGGCAAGGGTCGATATGCGCTTGGTCACGACCAAGACGGTCCTCTCTCCGAGCAAGGTCGAGAACTCTTGCGGGAGATGGACAGGCTGGGCCTCATTCTCGACGCAACCCACCTCTGCGACCAAACTTTTTGGCAAGCCCTCGATCTCTTTCAAGGTCCCGTTTGGGCAAGCCATCATAATTGTCGAGCCCTAGTCGATGATCCACGCCAGCTCGCCGACGATCAAATAAAGGCTTTGGCCGAGCGTGGCGCCGTCATCGGTCTCGCCTTCGACGTATGGATGGTTGTCCCCGGTTGGGAGCGGGGCGTCACAACCAAAGGCGACAAACCCGAGGCCAATCTCGAGGCCTTGGCCGACCATCTCGACCACTATTGCCAACTTCTCGGCACTTCCGCCAACGTCGGGATCGGCTCCGACCTCGATGGCGGTTACGGTTCCGAGCAAACACCCGCAGGTCTCGAATTCATTTCCGACCTACGCGACTTCCGAGCCATTCTCGAGCGGCGTGGTTACGGCGATGACGATCTCGAAGGCATCTTCCACAAAAACTTTCTCGATTTCCTCAAAAAGGGGTGGACTTGAAGGTGAGTCGAACTTGACAGTTTCCGAAGTCAGGTGAAGTTTTAG
>CALBIN010000282.1 GCA_937893275.1 uncultured Opitutia bacterium
CATACACCTTCTTGTCCTCCGATCCTACGTAGACGACATTCCCCGGCCCGACGACAGGAGAACCTTCCACGTTTCCTCCCGTCTTGAATTCCCACTTTTTGGCACCAGTTTGTCCGTCCAGAGCGTATAGCTTGTCATCCACGGACCCGAAGTAAACCGTACCGTCCAAACCGATAGCGGGTGAGGAACCAATCCGCCCCTGTGTCTTAAACTCCCATTTTTTCTCACCTGTTTTCCCATCCAAGGCATAAAGCTTCGTATCGAGAGATCCGACATAGACAGTACCGTCCAAACCGATGCTAGGAGAAGAACCCACGTCTCCTATTTTAGTAGTCCACTTTTTGACTCCCGTCCTTCCGTCCAATGCATAAAGATGATCATCCAAAGAACCTATGATCACGCTGCCGTCCTTTCCGATCGCAGGAGAAGAGTAGACTTTGTCTCCAGTCAGGAATTCCCACTTCTTGATTCCGGATTCTCCATTTAGGGCATAGACTTTCTTGTCCACCGATCCCACGTATACGGTACCGTCACTCCCGATCGCAGGGGACGACAGGACTTCGCCACCAGTAACGAACTCCCACTTTTTTTCTCCCGTTGCCCCATTCAAGGCATATACCTTCTTGTCCACTGATCCAACGTACACTGTTCCGCCTCCTCCGATCGACGGTGATGAACGGACGGGAGAAGCCGTCTCGAAACCCCAAGCCACCTCGCCCGGTTCACTTGCCTCTGCGACAGAAGACGCCAGTATTCCGGAAATCCAAATGAGCGGAAGTATTCGCATCTTCAAACGCCTAATTCCTTCACGATCACCAGTTCGACGCCCCGAAAGAAGCGATCGAGGAAGATTGCCTTGAAAGGAAATGGCAGTGGTACGTCTTAAACATGAATTTCAAAAGTACTCGAATCCAATATAAGCGAGATACACGCAAGGGAAAACTCAGCTCTTGAAATTTAAGGTTCGCCAAACAGAAGGAGAATTGGATTCTGTTATTTTTCACCCACAACACATCCCCTTCCAACATGAAATTCCGAAACCCTCTTTCCTCCCTTCTCGCCTCAATGGCCCTTATTGCAGTTATTGCATGCTCGATGCATGCAGAAGAAATTCGGCATTCTTTCATCGGGGTAGGCAAAGCAAACAAGACTGTCATCGTTGGTGAAGACGGTAAGGTAGAGTGGCGAATCGACCTCCCTGCCAGCGATGGTTGGGTTCTCCCCAATGGCAACGTATTGCTCGCCCTCTACGGGACCAAGGGTTTCCCAACGGGCGGAGTGGTGGAGATCGACCGCAAGACCAAGAAATTCCTCTTCCAGTACAAGGGCGGACAAAAGGAAGTCAGCACTGTGGTGGCTCTTCCCGACGACAAGTTCCTCGTTGCCGAACTGGGACCCGAACCACGAGCCGTAGTGATCAACCGCAAGGGAGAAACCCTGCAAACGACTCCCCTCGCCTGCCAGAAGAAGAACGCCCATATGCAAACAAGAATGCTGCGAGTTCTTCCGAATGGAAATTACATTGCCCCCCATCTGCTCGACTTCGCGGTGAAGGAGTACGAACCGAAAACAGGCAAGGTGCTGAAATCCTTCCCTACCGACGATCGAGGTCGCGGCAAACGCGACTGGCCTTTCACGGCAATACGCCTGAAGAACGGGAACACCTTGATCGGCTGCACAAACGGAAATCGCATCATCGAGGTTGACGGTGCGGGAAAAATCGTCTGGAGCGTGACAAATGAGGATATCGGTGAAAAACTCTTCGATGATGCCTGTGGAGTGCAACGCCTGCCCAACGGCAACACAGTGGTCACCAGCTATCACGCCAAGGGCGATAGCGTAAAACTCTTCGAGGTAACCCGCGACAAGAAGGTCGTTTGGCGCTATTCTGGCATGAAGGCGGGCTTCCACCACTTCCAAATCCTAACCACCAACGGCAAACCTCTCACCAACAACACCTGGAAGTAGGGTCAAGGCTTTGCAACGATGTCCATGCCTTCCCGCCTGAAGGTCGGTTGCCTGTCATTAGGCTTGGCCTTGTGTTGTTGAACGGTTGACCTTGGAGTCAACAGGGTCACATGACTTCATTCTACAGCCGAACTCAGGCCCGAATCTGGTTCACCATGTTTGTTTCCCGCTTGGAGTCCCCGAGGCGCCTCTTCGCTCCCATGCTCGTGAGCATGGTGTTGTAGACGTCGATGGCCTCCGCCTTGAGGTCCATGATTTGTCCCGTCTTGAAGCGACCCCCGGCCGAACTGATGGCATGAAAGACGCCAGATAATTCACGTTTGGTGTCATTGTGACGACCGTCTCCGGATTCGGTCGATATAGTGAACAAACTATTTTCCAGAATCGTCTTGCCGTTGGCTTCGCGGGCATCGGGACCGGCAAGCAAGTTCAGGAAATAAGCTACTTCACGCATCTTCATGTGGGCGTGGGCTCGCAGTTGCTCGTTGTCTTTCTTCTCGTTGAACTTGTGCCACCACTCGTGACTGCATCCCTTGGATCCGGATGCCCGGTGTTGTCCGGCATCGTCGAAGTCGAAGATTTTGCGACCACCGTACTGGTAGGCCCCCTTGAGTCGGATACGCTCACCCGCCGCGAGGAAGGTAATGGAGCCAAAGCGAGCCCGGTCGGTCTGAATGGCAAAGGCATAGAGGTCAGCCAACAGGCGCCATTCGGCAGTGAGTTGCTCCAAGGTAATGTCAATGCCCTCCCCTCCGGGATCGGCCTTGCCGCCGTGGGGCAAAAGGGAACGGGCCGGCATACGGGGTCCACCCTTGCCTCCCTGCTGGACGCCGAAGGCTCGTTGCTCGTATTCGCGTATGCGGTCGAAGTGGTCGGAGATGCGTCCCTTGGAAGTTGCGCCCAAGGGAGAATTCGGTCCCAAGTAGTGCTTGTATTCGTCCAGGACAGAATCGAGCACGCTGCGCTTCAGCCTTTCGCGGCGGGCATCAAGGTCCTCGTTACCGGGAATGGATCCGAAGACACGGTCAAAGAGTTGACGAGGGGTCTCCTGCATAGTCGCGGACACCGTACCGTCGAGGCCGTAACTGTGAACGTAGCGCCCCACCCTGCTACGACGAAAATAGGTGCCAGCGACCAAGCTTGGCACCATGCCGGCAGGAAGGCCTTGCGGATAAAGGTCGTGCCGAATAATCTGGTCAATCGAGGGACCGCCCGCCTTGGCCTCGCCGTCAGCAGGCATGGCAGTGAAAGAGCCGGTGGCGCCATCAAAATGAGCGTTGATACCTTTCTTGTCGCAACGAACTTGGTCGACTTGGCGCAGGATGAGCAACTTGTCGCTGAGAGGCTTCAAGGGTTCCATCACCCCGGCAAAACCATCCTCTTGGACTGGTTTGGGAATGCCCAGGCCGAAGAAGACGTTAAAGGCACGGGCAGGGATCGCCTTGCGCGCGGTAGCCGCAGAAGCGGAAGGAAACATCTCCTCCAGAAACGGCAACCCGATGCCGATTGTCCCGATGCCACGTAAAAAGGTGCGGCGATGGAGTCGTATGGATCTTCTCATGGGTCTTTCGTGGGCTGGTTGTATCTCACAAGATCACTCAATATGATCGCGGTGACAAGACTTTGATAGGTACCTCCGGCTTTTTGCGAAACCATGTGTATCTCCGCCACGCTGCGGGC
This sequence comes from uncultured Opitutia bacterium, assembly GCA_937893275.1. Taxonomy (GTDB): domain Bacteria; phylum Verrucomicrobiota; class Verrucomicrobiia; order Opitutales; family Seribacteraceae. Next base: position 3,649 of record CALBIN010000282.1, read on the forward strand.
GTCCTCTGCCCCGAGCGGTCTTCCCATGGCGAATTGAACGACTTTCCAGGTAAAGGTTTCGTGAACCCGCGGACTGCTTGCCAATAAGTTCATCAATTCGGACGAAGTCTTGTATGCCACGGGGGAGGACTGACCGGGGATAAGGACTTTTCCATCCTCCCGGAGGCGATTGCCATGCTTGTCCGCCTGGCTGTAGGCGCCAAGTCCGTCGAACTTCTCCAGACCAAAGGCCAAGGGCTCGAACTTGGCATGACAACCACTGCAGGAGGCTTTGGCCAGACGGGAGGCGGAGATGCCACGCTGAGTCAGACCGGGCTTGGTCGGGACGGGGTTAGTGTCGACGCCAGGAGGCGGATCCCGTACCACCCCGCGCAACAACTCGTGCAAAACAAAGAGCCCTCGGGTGACCATGGAAGCTTGGTCGCCGCCCAACGTCAAAACACTACCTTGGGTCAGGAGTCCACCCCGGCCGGGAACGTTTGTCAGGTCGTAACGGGCGAAGTTCCGGCCTTTGGGAAACATGCCGTAATGCTTGGCCAAGCGAGGCGTGAGGAAAGTGACTTGGGCATTGAGTAATTCGGTCAACGGGCGCTTCCTCGTCCAGACCACTTCCTTGAAGAAAGACAATGTCTCGGCCCTCATGTCGCCTCCGAGTGAAGGATCCCATTTGGGAAACATAGCCCTAGCCGGGGCCAGGTTGTCCATTCGCCCAAGGTCCAACCAATCATAGACAAAGCGTTGCGATTGCTCGATGGCACGGGGATCACCCAACATGCGGCGGACCTGAGCCTCGACCCTCGGCTTGTCGCCCAGTTCGCCCTTATCGGCGGCCCGATAAAGTTCCTCGTCCGGGGGAGCACCCCATAAAAGGTAACTCATGCGAACAGCCAATTCATATTCTTCGACGGATCCATCGGTTTGCTGATTCTCCATGCGATAGATGAACCGGGGAGACTGCAACATGGCCTCGATGGCGCTGCCCACCGCCTCATTAAAATTGCCACCCCCGGAGGCCATCGTGGTAGTAATTCCACGGTAGAGGAGAATCTCACGCTCGTCCAAGGGGCCACGCAACACCCACTTGCCCATTTTCTCCATCAAGGTTCGGGTTTGCTTGTCGAGGGTCAGCTTGTTGTGAAAACGTTTGGCGAAGGCAGAGACGTCCATTCGCTTGACGATGATCTCGGCCAACTTGGCGAAGGCCTCGACGTGCTTGAAGTCGACCTTGAGGTTGTAGGCCGTGTTGCTGAAACCATCGGCCCGTATGTCGGGTGGCAACAAACGGCGAGCCTCGGCCTCGATCTCCACCCCCGGTGACCGCCTTGACCGTGGCAACGTATTCGGGAATTGTCAGTCTGCGGACCCAGTTTTCAGAGCCATGGGAATCATGGACGTAAGTGGCCGCATCGACGTAATCCAAGGTCCAAGGAGCCCCTGCCTGGATCCAGTCACGCAACACTTTCTTTTCCGCAGCGGACAAGGCCGCCCGCTTCTTCGGCATCTCGTCGCTCTCCACGACTTCCCAAAGCAGGCTCTCGTCTGGTTTACCAGGCACAATCGGCGGCCCCTCCGATCCGCCCGCAAAAGCGGCAACTCGACGCGAAAGATCCAGCTTTCCCTTTCGATTTCCCGTGTCGTGGCACTCTAGGCAATGCTTGGCCAGCAAAGGAGCCACCTTGGTTTCGAAAAGGCGTCCGCCTTCTTCCCTTTTGCGGGCCGCCAACATATCGGAAGTGTCCGCCCCTGCCCCGGCCTCGAAATTCTTTTTCACATCTTGCGACGATAAGGCGCGGCCGTAAATCGCGACCAAATGGTAACTGCCTTGCCACGCTCGGTTGTTGGAGAACTCGTTGCCAAGGGCCAAGCGGTAGTTCCCGTCCCAGTCCTTGAGGTCGCCAGGGATGTTTTTTTCAGCCACTTGCCTGGCATTAAGGTAAAGACGCGCCTTGCCCGAAGGTTCACGCGTATAGGTCAGGTGAGTTAATTCGGTGGACACGCTCTTCACCGGCGAAGCGAGCGAGGGCAACCCGTTGAGGCTTGCGTTGCTCGTTCGCAAGCGAAGGTCGTACTTGTTTCCATCCTGACCGAGGGTGAAGTTGCGGTTGGAGATATCCTTTGAAATCGTAAGTATACGGGCCGGGCCGCCCTGCTTGAGGTTAGCCGGTTGGATCCACGCCTCCACGGTCAACTGACCCGTGCCTTTCACCGTCTTGGTGATCTTTGTCGGCACCTTGATCGATTTGATCATCGTCTGGCCACGGACCTCGAGGGATTCCTTTCCCCACTTTACAGCCTTGTTGTTCGCAATTTGCAAGTCGAGTGCCGGTTCTACCCCTGAAACGTCCTTCACGACGGATCCCTCGTTCGAGCCAAAATCATACAAGGCCAGCAAGCCTTCGACAGCTCGGGAGCCACTGAATGTCCGATCCCGGATATAGGCATGATCCTCGTCACTCAATAACGAAACGTCGAAAAAAAATTCTTTGCCATTCTTCAGCAGACGAATCTGATCACTTTCCACTGTCAGCAAGATGGCCTGAATTCCCACGCCATTGCGGTCTTTCCAAACTCGCAACTCCTCCGCAACCAGAAACAAGGCGCAACTACTTATCAGGAAGAAGGGGCAGAGCAGGATGCGAATCATGGCAGAAATCATATCTCGTGAAGTAGTTTGCAATTTCGCACGCCCTCGATGGGGCGTCAAATGACTAGGCTGAAAATTTAAGGAATGCTCATCTTCCCCGTCGACAATTAAATTACCGTAGGCAGATTAATGCTTGAAGTGGGTTATCAACTGCAGCTTATTTCTTGAGTCACAATTGGTCGCCATAGTGGCGTCCGGTATTTGCTACAATTAATCCTCCAGAGAATCCCCTCATGAAAAATGCAATTTTGAACAAGCTCTGCATCACCTTCCTGCTCCCGCTGTTTGCTATAAGTGGCTTCGCCGTGAAATCAGGGGGCAAAAAGCTTCAGGTATTCATTCTCGCCGGTCAATCGAACATGGTCGGGCACGCGAACGCCCATACCATCGCAACCCTGTATGACTCGGACGCTGCCGGAGATAAAAGGCTCACCCAAATGGTATTCAAGAAGGGTAGCGACCTGTCAAAGAAATCCCTGAGCGAACAACTGACCGAGGGCAGGAACATCGATGAACTTACCGGTGGGATTTCCAACGAGAAGATCAAGAAGATGAGCGCTGGGCCCGAGAAAACAGCTCTGGAGGCAAAGGTAAAGAAGCATAAGGAAGCGTATGAGGCTTACAGAAAGCAGGTTGTTTCAGCCTGTGTCGTATCGAATCAGGTGTATATCACTTCCATTGCGGACGGCAACAAACGCTCGGGACCGCTTTCGGTTGGCTACGGTGGCAACAAGGACAAGATAGGTCCGGAATTCGGGTTCGGGCTCTCCCTCGCCCAAAAGCTGGATGCGCCCATCCTGATCATCAAGACCTCCTGGGGAGGCAAGTCCATAAATTACAATTTCCGTCCTCCTTCTGCCGGACCGTACGAGTTGAATGAAAAGGAAAAGGCCGGAGACAAGACCGAGGAGATCAAGAAGAACACTAGCCTCAACTGGAGGATGATGAACGAGGCCGTTCACACCGTGCTGAAGGATCTGAAGACTTATCATCCCGCCTACGATCCCAAGGTCGGACACGAAATTGCCGGCTTCGTCTGGTTCCAAGGATTCAACGACCAGTTTTCGGATGCCTTTCGGGACAACTACAGGCAAAACATGATTCACTTCATCAAGGATGTGCGCAAGGAGTACAAGACGCCGAAGATACCTTTCGTCATCGGCGTGCTGGGAACCAACATGACCAAGGAAGGCGTCGACAAGAACGCTGTCTCCGTGGGTCAGCGCGAAGCGGCTAAGGCACCCGACTTCAAGGGCAACGTGGTATCGGTGGAGAGTTACAAGGCATACGACCTGAAAGCCCGTAAAGTCTTCGATGGCGGCTGGGCCAAGAATTTCGCCCAATGGCGCTTGGTGGGCAGCGATCGCCCCTACCATTACCTCGGCAGCGGCAAGTTCTTCGTCCGCCTCGGCGACGCCTTTGCCAACGCCATGTACGGTCTGATGGAAAAGCAGTAGCCATAACTCAAACCAACGAATTTGTAACGGCCACTGTGCCACAAACCGGAATTACCAAACAAGCAACTAGGAAAAAAAAATGTCGAAACCAACAAAAAGCTCTTTCATCAAATTCTCAGCTCAGATCATCATCATGGCCTTGTGCATGACGACCACAGGAAACAATGCCGAGGCTGGTGAAATCGTCGTAAAAAAGGGCGATAAAATTGCTTTTCTGGGCGATTCAATTACCGCGGCGGGCAAACGACCAGGCGGCTACTGCCAATTGGTGCTTTCCGCCCTGAAGGATCAGGGCGTTGAAACCACTGCCGTCTTCGCCGGAATTGGTGGCCATAAGTCGAATCAAATGCTTGCTCGCCTCGACAAGGACGTACTCAAACACAAACCAGACTGGATGACCCTGAGCTGCGGGGTAAACGACGTCTGGCATGGCAAGCGCGGAGTCGATCTCCCTTCCTACAAGAAGAACATCACGGCAATCGTCGACCACGCCCAAGAGGCCGGAGTAAAAGTCATGCTGCTCACCTCCACCATGATCAGGGAAGACCAAGCAAATGACCTGAATCAAAAACTTGCTCCCTACAATGAATTCATCCGGGCCTTGGCCAAGGAAAAGAAATGCCTCTTGGCCGACCTCAACGCCGACATGCAGGCCGGCTTGAAGGAATTCCAACCCGATGCCCCAAAGGGAAAGCAATTGACCAGTGATGGTGTGCACATGAACAAGGCGGGTAACGTCATGATGGCCAGAGGCGTGGCCAAGGCATTCGGACTCACTGACAAACAGCTCGACGAATCCGCGAAGAACTGGAAATAATGTGTGACGGGGTCGATTCCCAAAACACATTTCATTCTTTTCCACACCGTCCAAATTGAATCTGTGGGTTTAGAGGATTTCTCTGATTGGGTTCAGAGATGACTCAGAGAATTAGTCGTGGATACA
>CALBIN010000283.1 GCA_937893275.1 uncultured Opitutia bacterium
GATCTATGGCGAGGATATTGAGTTTCCCCATTTCAAAGAACCACCTCACGAATACCTAAAGAGAACCCCGACCGATCGTTTCACAAGGCTCAAGGCAGATATTGAAACGGGCAAAGTTCGCCTCGACCACACCAACCCCAAAACCTACTTGGTAAGTTTGCTTCAGACCTTGGGGATTTCACGATTCACGCAAACTTTAGTTTTTTCTACCACAAGTCTGCAGTTGAGCCGAATCTCACCAGAAAACCCAAGGGCCATTTACTTTAATGAAGACATTTACGTTGGTTGGGTGCCCGGCGGAAAAGTTGAGGTCATCGGCATTGATCCTCAATGGGGTGCAATTACCTATATTTTTGAGATTCCTCGGCCGAAATCACCTCCGCCTCTCATTCAACGCGCCACGCGTTGCATGAATTGTCATGCCTCCGGCGATATTGGTGGTGCTCCCGGATTATTGATAAGTTCCGTAGTGCCTGGTCCCGGGGGGGGGAGTCTGGATGCGTTTAGGCAAGAAAAGTCCGGTCACGAAGTTCCTTTTCACGAGCGTTTCGGAGGATGGCATGTCACGGGGAAGCACGGAATCACAAAGCACTGGGGTAATGTGACGGGAACTCTTTCACCTGCAGGTCTCAAGACGATTCCAAACAAACCTGGACAACGATTTCCGCTCGACCGCTATCCAGTGCCCACTAGCGACATCCTCGCTCACCTCCTGTTCGAGCATCAAGTCGGGTTCGTGAACCGCATGGTTTCCGCCACCTATAGAACTCGAGCTGTGCTTGCCGGCGCAGTTTCAAGCGTTGGTGTCTCGGACGCACCGACTTTTTTGAATCGGGAAGCCAATTCCTTGGTTCGCTACTTGCTGTTTGCCGATGAAGCTAAATTTCCAGCTGCAGGCGTGGATGGCTACCCACTATTGCTCAAGGATTTCAGTAAAAATCGCCGACAGAATAAAATGGGTTTCTCCCTGAAGGATTTAGACCTTTCCACTCGCCTTTTTCGTTTTCGTTGCAGCTATATGATTTATTCCGATTCATTTGCCGGTTTACCTCAAGAACTGAAGACGCGGGTATTTCATAAACTTAAGCAAGCATTGAGCATCGAGACGAATTCAACCAATTTCGCTTATCTGCCAATTTCGGAAAAACGAACGATTCAAAGTATTCTTAGGGAAACTCTTTCGGGATTGCCTAAAGATTGGTAATCTTCTCTCAGCCAAAAAAACGGGTACCCGGTCAACCCGGGCACCCGCTATTCAAAGATGTTAAGCTAGGCGCTTACTTCTTGGCCAGTTTGCCACCGGCTTTCTTCCAACCGGAAATACCTGCGGAAAGATGCTTGATGTTCTTGTAGCCTAGCTTTTCGGCGGCAGCTGCACCTCGCTTGTAAGCACTGCATCCTGGACCACCGCAATAGGCGACTACCAAGGTGTTTTTGTCCTTTGGCAGAAGTTTGGCCAAATTCTTTGCGCTGGAACCGAATTCAATCGCAGTCGGGATATGTCCCTTTTTAAATGAGCGGGCTCCATTGACGTCAATGACCGCAACCTTGCCGGCTTTTATGGCGCCCTGAAGGTCTTTAATGCTAACGTCGGGATATTCTCCGGCGAAAATGGCGGTAGCGAAGATAGATGAGATAAGCAGAGTCAGGATTTTTTTCATGATGAATGGATGGGTTGATTTGCACTTCCAGCTCCTAGACAGAGCGGTTTTAAGAATTAAACTAAAACTTGAGCATCGATCGTTACGAGAGCAACTTTTTTTTTATTGTAGAAAGTATTTTTCTCAATGGAGGGAGATGACCTTAACTTGTATGAAAGTAACGCCATCAACCCCTAGGACTATTGGAGAAAGGGGACGATGTGCGCTGCAGCCAAGGACGCTCCGTTATCGTTTCCGTTATCATTGCGAGGCTGGGATAGAAGTTCATCCAAACGATCGATCCAAGAACCACAGTTGAACTGGCTGTCAGATAGTGTGAACCCCAGTATGTGCTTATCTAAATAGGCACCAAGGACCGGGGATTCCCGAAAGTTGTCACGGAGAACACGGGCGAAAGGGCTACCTGCGGACCGGACTTCGGCCACTGTACCATAACCTGCTTTGCCGACGAGTGCATCGGAGGCCCCAACTAGATCGGGGTGATGATAACCCGATCGATGGGGCAGGTGAATAAGGTTGGCTTCATTCTGTAAGGTATCCGAGGATCCTGACAGCAGGAAGCGAACCTCGGATCGCTCACGAAGTCGGTCGAGCATGTCGTATGAACCTCGAATTCCTCCGGTGGTGAGTAGGACGAGGTGTTCCTCAGGCAAAACATCGAGGCTGGACCGAGTTGTCTCTCGAGACACTCGGAACCGTCTTGAGATTGGAGGAATGGTAAGAGCTCCGGTTATCGGATTGCAAACAGGTTCCGTTTGCAGATGGAGATTCGCTTGAGCGTACACGGATCGAATACATTCTATGGAATCCGAGAAAGCAGGCATTTCGTCGAGGTATTCCTCGTACATCCAGTCCCAAGTGAAATTCTCCAACAGGATCGAGGGAATGCCAATTGCATTAGCGACGGCGATGCCAAGTGCTGAGATGTCACAGAAAATCGCTCGACAACTGCTGTGACTCAAGGTGGTGACCAATGGATCGATAGTAGATTTTGAGAGAGGCAGGAAGTCCTTCAGGCGTTCAAGCGTTGCAGGCAGGTCGTGTTGAAATGGATTTTTTTGGACGAGCCCCACGTCTACGTTGACGTCATGGTGAGTGAAGCAGGCAGGATCTAGGTTTTCCGCAAGAAACCAGTATGGAGTTTGGGTGAAAACCTCGAATCTTAGGGCTGGAACCAATGCTTGCAGTTCCGTAAGGACTGCAAGGGATCGTGATGCATGTCCGAAACCGTGTGATGTGATGAAGCAACCGAGCGTGGGCTCACTCACGGATTGAATAGAAGCTCCAAGTAAG
>CALBIN010000284.1 GCA_937893275.1 uncultured Opitutia bacterium
ATCAAACCAGTCCTTGGGTTACCCACTTTTCTAGGATCAACATCGTAAAATCCGGAAATAAAGGTACCCGCATCCGACAGATATTGGGCTCGACTACGAGTAATTCTTCCCGCACCCCAAATCTTGACTTCAGGGAAATGCGGATTGTGTTTATCGAGCCATCGATGAAGATATTCCAACTTCATTCGGTAGAAGGAGTCCACCGAGTAACGAGGATCGATACGGGAGAGACGATTGTCGTGATCTCGCCAACGAAGTAGGATGGTATCGAGCTTTTCCATTTTTACTCCGCATTCGAGCCAGCGCAACCAAAGCTCATAATCCTCGGGGAATAGACCTGACCGATATTCCCCATAAGTTCCCGCTAGGCTCTTGCGGAAAACGACCGATGGATGAGCAAAAGGAGATTCCACGAAGCGACGCAACCTTATATCTTCGTTCTCTCCGATTTCGTTGATCCACTCGACGTAGGTTTCGTAACCTTTTCGAATCTCTCCATCCTCACTCCAATGTTCGACACGGCAGGAAACCAAGCCGACTTCCGGGTTGGCATCCAAGAAATCGCACTGGAGACCAAGTCGCTCGGGAAGTGAAATGTCGTCGGAATCCATTCGAGCCAAATATGGGGCCCTAGCCTCCGCCAATCCCAAATTCAGCGCTTCTACAATACCCGGCTTGACGGTCGAAAGAACCCGAATGCGCCCGTCGAGCTCGGCAAACTCCTGAAGAATTCTAAGGGAAGCATCAGTTGAACCGTCATCCACCACGAGCAGTTCGAAATTTCTCTCAGTTTGGCCGAGAATGCTTTCAATCGCCACGGCCAAAGTTTTCTCGGCGTCACGGACGGGCAGAATCACCGAGATCCGAGGAATTGGAGGGGGCATTACTTTCGGATCCGCAGGAATCGGCAAGCAGTTGAGGGCAATCTAATGAACCTCAATTTGCCTAAGTGCCTCGTAGCAACCAATGGATACTGCATTGGCCAAGTTGAGAGAGCGTAGTCCATCTTTAAACTGAGGAATCTTAACCTTGCTATTCGCTGCCCAACTGTGGACATCAGAGGTTACTCCACTACTTTCGTTGCCGAAGAGAAGACCGTCTCCATCTCGAAACTCCGTATCCCAAATCGAAGTTTCCGCTTTCGTGGTGAAAAGGTAAATGCTTTCAGGACGCTCATCCGATGCTAGAAACGACTCCCAATCGTCGTGTTCCGAAAGATCCAAGGAATGCCAATAATCCATGCCCGCACGCCGGAGGCGCGAATCATCTATCTCGAAACCATAGGGCTTGATAAGGTGCAGATGGCAGCCCGAATAAGCGCATAATCGACCGACGTTACCCGTATTCTGTGGGATTTCGGGCCGAAGAAGAATAAGGTGAATCACCGTCGGTTATAATTTTTCAAAGCTTGTTCAGTTTCACGTTCAGCAGAACGTTTTTTCAGATCCTCTCGCTTGTCGTGAAGCTTCTTGCCCGTACAAACTCCAATTTCCAGCTTCACCAAGGAACCCTTGAAATACATTCGTAAAGGGATGATGGACTTCCCTCCCGCCTCTACCTCCACTTTAAGGCGAACCAGTTCTCGCCTGTGCAAAAGCAGTTTACGGATACGCAAGGGTTCATGATTCTCTGAACCACCGAATTCGTATTCGGAGATGTGAGCGTTAAAGAGAAAAAGCTCCTCCTTCACGAATCTTCCAAAAGATTGGGAAATCTGGGCTCGGCCAGCACGCAAAGATTTTACCTCCGTGCCGCGCAAGGCTACTCCGGCCTCGAACTTGTCGCCGATGAAGTACTTGTGCCGGGCCTTGGCGTTATTAACCGAAGGCGGTCCAGTCGTGTCTTTTTTTCGCTTGGACACGATGGATAGTCATCTAGTGAGAAAGGCATGGGCGAAAGCACGGAGTCGCCCCATCCCGGAGATTTAGTTCTCCTCCTCTTCTTCGAAAGGTTGGTAAGTTATCTTACCTTCGATAATCTCTCGAAGAGCGATGTCCTCGGGTTCTAGCTTCTCAAGGGACTCAACAAGCGCTTTGTTTCCAAACTTAAGTTGCTTTACCCGACGGGACACGACGTTGATGAGGGCGTTGGGATCCGTAATAATCAGATGGGCTGCCTGTAAATAATCGTCTCTCACGTTGGTAATATAC
>CALBIN010000285.1 GCA_937893275.1 uncultured Opitutia bacterium
CTTTATCGAGTAGAGGAGTCAAGGCTTCAATAGATCGGACTTAGAACGAAGAACCTGTTTCGCGGTCACTTGTTAGTCAGGACTCGTTCCAGAAAATCTTCAGGTTGTGGGTCTGTCGCCCCGCCACGACGATCTCAGGCTTGCCGTCGCCATTCAAGTCGCCTGCCTTTATGTCTTCCACGGCAATTTCGGCTCCGCTGAGCTGGTAGGTTTTCCAATTTGAGTAATTTTTGTCGAGGGGAACAAATAGTTTCACGCCAGGAACGGCCTTGGGACGCATTCCACGCCAACCTGCAACGACTTGATCGCCACCTAGACCAAGGAAGTCGGCTGCGGCCAAGGCGTGACCATCCTTCAAGGTTGTGTCGAGTACGTGTCGGGTCCACTTTTCGCCATTGGCAACATAGCACGCGACCACGGAACCGTGACGCGGTTCAATGGTGGTGACAAGCCGCCGCCCATCGGGAAGGTGACCATCACGAACTTCACCACCGAATGGCTTTGCGATAAGTTTCCGTGTCCATGTGTCGTCCTTCTGGCGATTCAGAAACCAAGTTCCCTCTATGCCAGTGACCAGAAGTTCGTCCTCGGGGTCCTTGTCCCAGTTCACAGGGTGGAAGTTGTGACTGTTGTGAAGGAAGTCGCAGACGAGACTAGTAGTCCACTTATCCTTTTCTGGATTCTCGGGCATTTTGTAGGCCAGCATTTTGAGACCTGCACCTACATAGTTTCGGTTGCCCTTTCCGGTCAAGGGCTTGACCACTAGATCGTAAACTCCTGACGGGTTTTTGACCCAGTGCATACGATGGGTCGTGGGTTCATGATGCAACTGCACGGGCTTCCAGTTGCCGGAACGGTCCGGAGTAGGCTTGAGATAGAATACGGCTCCGCTATTGACAGTGTCGCCCGGGTTCCACTGGGCTCCCACGGCGATCTCCGCTTTGCCGTCCCCGTCCAAATCCCGCGCCGCTACGCATACGTGGTCTCGTTCAGTCAGATGACCGCTGATCTGATGCTTGGCCCAAGTTGGATTTTGGTACCAAGCCACCTTGTCCTTGTCGACCAGCACGATGTCGGTTTTCCCGTCGCCATTCATGTCGGCAAGCTGTAATCCGTATCCGACGCCTACTTCGACGTCGATGTCTTGCTGCCTAAACTTGGGTTCCTTTGCGCTGAGAGTAAAAGTTGAGAGTACTGTGATGGTGGCAAGTAAGTGGTACATGATTTGAGTATTTTCTGTCGGTTGAATCGAACTGGTGGAATTTCTTTCTCGGCTTGCTTTTTCAGTTAAGAACTTGCAGAGGAGACATTCCTTTCAGCCATAACCCTGTTGGAGATATACGCATGAATGCAATCGTGAAGATTCTAATAGTCCCTTTTTTATTTTTTCCCTCAGGTGTCTTGCTTGGCGAAGATGACCCTGAAGGCATACTCGAAGATTTAGAGGGGGTCGGGGAGGATTTGCGTAATGAACTGGATGAGTTGCAGGAGGAAGCCGAACATCTTCGAGAAGAACTGGAGAATGCACGCCAAGAAGGGGATGCCTCTTTCATTCACCACATGGAACTCGAGTCAGTCAGGGCGAACAAAGACGTTACGGTATGGCAGGAAATCTTGTCACGGCACGAGAAGTTGCTTGCGAAGGACGGGGAGGACTTGGAACTCTCCGTTCCCGACTTCATGCGAAGCATTCATAAAGCTCACCAGAATCGGGACTTGTCACGCATTAAGTCGGAGATGTCTCACCTTGAGTTTGAATTGCGTCTAGCCAGAGAAAGTGAGGATGAAGATCATGCCCGTCATTTGCAGCTAAGGCTTGAGCACTCTCGAGAAAATCTTGCTAGGCATAAGCAACTGGCTGAACTCTCTGAAAAACTTGATACTGCTGTGGTCGATGATCGCCACGAGGAAGCCGAGCAGATCCAACGGCATCTTTTCGTTGCTGAAAAAGACTTTCACATAGCCCGAGAAATGCGGGAACTCGAATTTCGACGAATGGAGGCCCAAGATGAGCTCGAAGCCATAGCCCTCGAAATGTTTCGGGCGAAAAAACAGGTCGAACTGGCAACTTCAATGGCAAAACAGCACGAGCATCTTGCCAAGGAGTGGGAGCGACTGAAGAAGGTTCTTTCTTCACCTGACGTCGTCGAGGAAGAACTTGATCAAGTTGTGGAGTCCGCAGAATCCATGCGTATCAGGTTTCACCTCCAGCGCGAAATAATGGAAGCACACTTCAAATTAGCCATGGCTAAAGAACATGGCGAGCAGGAAGAGGCTGAAGAGATTCGGGATCGCATACGTGAACTCGAGGAAGAAGTTCGTGAGAACGACGAAGTAGACGGCGAGGCTGTTGACCCTAGGTAATCTTCAAAACTGGATCGCCAATCACGTCTTCCTTGAGGGTAACCCCTAGACCGGGTTTCCCGGAGGCTGACATCCTGCCTCGCTCACGTTGGGGGGAACCATCGGCGGCACTAACCGTTACGTAACTGTTGAAGTCGGTCGAAGTAAAGAGCAACTCGGTTGGGACGCCTTGAGCGAGATGGGCAATTGCTGCCGTTACGAGGTCTCCGCCCCAACTGTCTTCAACAGTTACGGCGATGCCCAAGTCTACGCATAGGTCGCGAGCTTGTTTCGCTTTGGTCAAGCCTCCGAACTTGGAAATTTTGATATTCACAACGTCCATGGCATCGTCATTGTGGGCTTGCAGTAAAATCGGCAACCCGTCGATGTTTTCGTCCATGACGAAGGGCAGGGCGGTGCGGCGACGAATGGAGAGACACTCCTTGTAGGTAAGACAAGGTTGCTCCAAGTATACGTCGAGATCCTTTACAGCCTCAGCCACTCGTGCCGCTTCGTGCTGTGTCCATCCCGTGTTGGCATCGGCAATGAGCTTTTCCCCACTTTGCTGCTGCTCGGCAACGGCATGTATTCGTTCGATATCGAGATCCGGATCGCCACCGACCTTAAGCTGGAACCGGGTGTAGCCCTCTGCCCGGTATTCCGCCACGTTTGCCGCCATTTCATCGGGCGATCGCTGGGAGATGGCTCGATACAGGATCAAGTCTTCTGCTTGTCGACCACCGAGCAGTTCGCAAATCGGTTGATCGGAAGTTTGACCGAGAATATCCCAGCACGCGATATCGATGGCAGACTTAACGTACGGATGCCCCTTGAGCGCCGCATCCATGAATCGGTTTAGAGGTAAAAGCCGAGTGGGGTCCTGACCGATAAGATGAGGTCCAAGCTCTCCTATACCCGCACGCACGCCTTGGGCGTAGGCGGGTAAATAAAAAGGGCCAAGAGGACACACTTCCCCCACGCCGAACAAACCGGAATCCGTTTCAACTCTTACGATGGTGCTATCGAAAACTTGAACGGACTTGCCGCCCGACCATGCATAGTTACCTTCGTGGAGAGGAAGTTCTACCCGATATGCCGAAATACCTGTGATTTTCATGCACATCCTTAAATAGAGGCGTCCACAAAGGAGCAAGAAGGAAGGATTTTACCGACTTGCCACAAAGGCGGGTGTTTCCTTTTACTGTTTTCATGAAAAATTGTCAGCGTGTTCTTTTTGCTTTAACTTACTGTTCCGCCTTTTTCTTTTTGGGTGGATGCGGTGATGAACCTGCTCGGTCACCAGATGGCGAATTAGGTTCAGCCTCGGATGACGTCGACCGACATAATGCGGTCTTGAGTCCGGAGCCACCTCCTGGTCAATCCCAGCCTTCTGCTCTTTCCCGTATGGAAGAACCGATCCCATCTGGCGACTGGAGCGGAAATTCCGCTTATTACCTCGCGAAATTCGAGGAGAGATATGAGAATGTGGAGAGGTTGAAGAAAATTCTTGTTGAGGTTCCCGACGAGGGCGAGGAGACAGAAGGATCAAAAACCAAGCTAGAGGAACAGATAGTTAGTGAACCCGGCGAAGTGAAACGACTTTACGTTCGTGCCCTCGACCAACCGTACAATGGTCGCATCATCCGCCTTTACCTTTCGGGTTCCCCCGAGTACCAAGCCAACTTTGAAAGCGGTTTTCGCACGGGCGTCGCGTACTGGTGGAGTCCAGACGGGAAATTGGTTCGAGCAGCCACGGGGTGGGGGAATGAACTCGAGGAAGTCGAGGTCGACTCCATCGTCGATCCTTTTGACAAAGTAGTTGCCGCAGTTGCCAATCGCGAACCTGAATCCGACCGACCTGTTTTCCGAGGCTCCGCCAAGAGTTTTGATGAATGGAACAAATATGATGCCGAGAATCGATTGACTGATGGCACAACGGGCGAGGTGGTGTCCGGCCAAGTTAAACTGTACGGAGACGATGGGAAGTTGCAGTCTGAAAGCAATTATCTGGACGGGGTGGTTCACGGGTTCAGCAATTCCTATCATTCAAACGGGGTTCAGGCCACAAAAACGATTTTCTCAAATGGGGATAAGGCGGGCACGGAGACTTGGTGGGGAGATAATGGCCTCAAGTCGTATGAAGCGAATTTCGTGAACGGAGAAATGAATGGCCTTGAAACCCTTTGGAGTGAAGACGGAAGCATATCCTCTCAACTTCGCTACAATGACGGCAAACTAGTGGAGACCGTTTACACTAAGGAATAAGTTTCCTTGAAGATCACAGAAGTCGTACCCTTTTTACTACATGTCCCCGTCACCGGGGGCGGGATTGCTGACAGTACCCACGAGGTCAGTCACTGGGGAATGCCCGGGTGTCGTATCATCACTGATACCGGACTAGAGGGATTCGGGTACACCGGCACCCATGCATCAGCAAGTCTAGATAGACTAATCACTTCCTGCATCTCCGACGTCTACGCGCCACTCCTGTTGAACGAGGACCCGCGAGAGGTACGTTCTCTTCACAGCAAACTGCTCTATGATCCACCCACTCACTGGGTTGGCCGTGGCGGGATTACTCAAATGGCGCTTTCAGCCGTGGACATTGCCTTGTGGGATCTCAAGGCAAAGGCATCCGACGCACCTCTCTGGCATCTTCTCGGCGGTTCCGCCGGCAAATCAGTTGAAGCTTACAATACTGATTGCGGATGGCTTAACCTCTCTCGCGAAAAGCTGGTGAATGGTTGTCGCTACATGATTGAGGAGGAAGGTTTTGCCGCAGTTAAGATGAAGGTGGGCAAACCGGACCCGAAAGAGGATCTTGAGCGGATAGAAGCCGTTCGATCCGCAATCGGCTCAAAACCCCGCTTAATGGTCGACGCTAACGCCAAGTGGGATCTGCCAATGGCCATTCAGTACGGTTCCCGTTTTGCGGACTTTGACGTCACTTGGTTCGAGGAACCGCTTTGGCACGACGACGTCAGGGGGCATGCTTGCCTAGCTAAAGCAATCGACACCCCGTTAGCCCTCGGTGAATTACTTTACAATCGTGACCAGTTTCGGGAATTCGTAACTGCCGAAGCGGTTCACTATCTCCAGCCCGACGCTTCGAGATGTGGAGGAATCACCGGACTTTGGGAGATCGCCGATCTCGGTCTTGCGCACAATCTTCCCGTGTCTCCCCATCACGGCGACATGATGCAAGCTCAGCTTCACGCAGTCATCGCTCACTCTGGTTGCGATCAACTGGAATTCATTCCATGGACTCTTCATTGCTTCGAGGAACCAGTCTGCGTCAAGGATGGACATTACCGTGTACCAGAGCAACCTGGTGCAGGCACAACTATAACGCCCGACTCCTTTGAGAAGTACGGAATATCGCTTTGATTGAAGTTGACGAATCAATCTGTCCTTTGAATTACTTCATCTGAACCCTTCGCAAACATGAAAAAATCACTCTTCCTTCTTCTTCCTATTCTTTCCTGCCTTTGTTTTGGAAAACCTGCGGTCGAATATCAACTTTCTCGCGTCTATAATAAGATTAAGACGCCAAAACCCATAAACATCGTGGTGATGCCGGATGGCTCGGGCAAGGAACTGCTGGTCTTGCAGGGCGGAAAGGTGCTGACTCTGCCTAAGGATCGTTCCTCCGGGAAATCTGATGTCTTTCTAGACCTTTCGGGTGCAAACATGATTGAGAAAGCCTTTGAGGAAGGTCTCCTCGGACTCGTCTTTCATCCCGACTTCAAGAAGAACAAAAAGTTTTACCTTTACCACACATTGCAGAACCCAAAACGAAGTCGGCTTGTAGAAAGGCGCATGAGCAAGAAGGATCCCTCCAAGCCGGACGATAAATACGAGCGTCTCTTGCTGGAACTGCCGCAACCTTTTTGGAATCACAATTCAGGCAACCCTGTTTTTGGTCCCGACAACTTTCTGTACATCTCCACTGGGGATGGCGGAAAAGCCAATGATCCGCTCGATCATTCCCAAAATACCTTTGCCCTCTACGGCAAAATCTTGCGAATCGACGTCGATGCCCGCACGGGTGACCTTCCTTATGGTATCCCCGGGGACAACCCTTTCGTGGGCAAGGAAGGGCATCGGTCGGAAATCTGGGCCCTCGGCTTGCGAAATCCTTGGGGCATACACTGGGATCACGCCAGCAATACGCTTTTTTGCGCAGACGTAGGCCAAAATCAACGTGAGGAGATAAACGTCATAAAAAGGGGCGGGAACTACGGATGGAGCTTCAGGGAAGGAACCATCAAATTTGCACCGAAGCACCGCGAACCTCCCGCCAATTCCGCATTCGTCGACCCCATCTTTGAATATGACCGCACTCTTGGACTCAGCGTTAGCGGCGGTATTGTCTATCGAGGGAAGAACCTGCCGACACTGCGTGATCATTACCTGTTTGGAGATTGGGGGACAGGCAATTTCTGGGCACTAAGATATGCCAAGCAAAAGGTTGCGAACGTACAAAAGCTCAATTGGTCTCGTGCGGGAAATCCCGTTGGCGAAACGAAAGAGCCTGGCATTCCCTCCAAGATCACAAAAGGTTCTTTTAAGCCCGTCAACTTTTGCAACGATGCGGACGGCGAACTCCTAGTACTTGACTGGAACGGTGTAATCTATGAAGTAACGGAAAAGAGATAGTGCTTTTAAGTTTCCTAAGTTCCAATTACAGTGACTCAAGGAACTTCGTCATAATTCATCATGACTCACCAAGAAAGCATACCCTCGCGAACTACGGGCCATCGCCATATGCAGGATTTCCCCCCGGAGGTCGCGTCAATACTCTCGCGTCCAGGAGTAACCACTGGCACCGCTCATGCCTTTAACGTTGGTTCTACTGGAGTTGTCGGGGCTATTGAGTTCGAACCAGGTCTTGAGCGGGATTTGCCCGAAATCCTAGATATACTATTGCCGCCCAATCGTGAGTATGGACACGAGCAGGCTTGGCGCGACGGCAATGGGCACTCACATCTGCAGGTTTTGTGCCTCGGGTCCGCCCCCACCGTTCCTGTATGAAACAGTCGATTGCTCTTGGGCACATGGCAGCAAGTTTTTCACATCGAGTGCGATGTAGAAGCTCGTGCAAGTGAGATCGTCGTGACGATTTCTGGTGATTAGCGTGAAAGCTTCCAGTTATGCAATCAGGGAAGTCTTTGAACTAAACCTGATACATCCTATTCGCAGAAGAAACCGTTATCCGAATAATCCCCATCACTTTTTCGACCCTAGCGAATTAGACGAATGGAACTCCGCCATTCACTTTGGTTGCGTGACTCTAATTCGTGAACCCGCCCACAATTGCGATTTTCGGATTCGATGGCTCGGAGTTGACCAAGAACGGAGACGCATAGGCGTCTTTTATGCATTGATTGACATGTGTCTTGTCCATGCAAAGGAAGCGGGCATCTGGTGCAACGTCAGGATTATGGCAGAGAAATCATACCTTAAATTGGGTTTCGAAAAGATGGGGAGCGTTTTCAATCTCCCCGGGATTCGCGACCATTTCCTGATGAGGCATTTACGAAAAAGCAACTTAACCGAATGACCACACCATCTATCCCGGAATCGAAGGATGACGAGCATCGTTTCCCCGTCCTCTTGCGAGCAGCATGGTTCTCCCTAAACAAATCTTTCCGTGCACAGTTACGGGAAACGGGATTAACTCCGGTTCAATTCACGATTTTGCGTTGGCTTTCGGAACATAAGAAATCCTCGCTCTCTCAGACCGACTTAGCCAAACTCACGGCAAGCAACCAAAACAACATTGCGGACTTAGTGGATAGGCTCGAGGCACTTGAGTTGATCAAGAGAGAGAGAGACGAAAATGACTCTCGTCGAAAAATCATAAGCCTTACCCCCCGAGGAGAAACGGTCTACGAGGATTCTCGAGTGCTTGCGCTAGAACTACAAATGAAAGCCATGTCCTGTTTACCAAAAGACCAATCAAGTCGATTACTTGACGCATTGGTTCGAGTGAACGAAAACCTAAGGAAAGGCTCTTAGAGGGATGATTCCATAATTGGTAACGAGATGAAGCATTAGCTGCATGAAAATGAAAAGTTTTTTGTAATTATGGCTGCCGACATTTTCTCCGAAGAACAACGATCTTACGTCATGAGTCGAGTCAGATCAAAGAACACTAAACCCGAATTGATCGTACGCTCATACCTTCATGGACTCGGGTTCCGCTTTAAAATCCATGAGAAAAACCTGCCTGGACGACCTGACATTGTTCTACCGAA
>CALBIN010000286.1 GCA_937893275.1 uncultured Opitutia bacterium
GAGGGATGCAAAGGGCGCCTTGAGTCGGATAGTGGATATGTTCCCCGCCGCACAGACCAAAAGTCTCTGTCTTCAATTGTCATTTAGCCTCTCTTCCGTCCTTAGTCAAAAGCTGGTTCCTCGCGCAGATGGAAGTGGACGTATTTTGGTTATGGAAGTCCTAAAAAACGTAGCTGCTATCGGGAACCTCATTCGTACGGGTAACTGGCAACAAGTCTATTCCACAATGGAAACTCAGGCAAAGGAGGGAATGATGACGATGGAACAACACCTCTTGCACCTTTATACGCACGGAATCATAACCAAAAAGGACGCGATTACCTACACCAATGAGGCCAGTCTTCTCGACAGGATTGCCCAAATGGAAGTGGAAGCCAAATAGATCGAGTCTCGGACTGTCCCACACCTGTCTTCCACATTTCATTATCATTTTATCGTCCGAGGTTGCAATTTTTGAGGACCGGCTAAATTGTTGTCTATTCAAATAACGCACTTGGAAATCAACAAATCATCATGACAAAAGCGCCATTTGCCCGGATACCTAGATCTTCGGAACTATCTGAACGGGAAGTGACGGAGGAATCCCTTCATCGCAATCGTCGAGAAATAATCAAATCCCTAGGTCTTGCCGCCGGAACTAGTTTGCTGGCCATTCCTAATACCGACGCCAGTGCCGCAACGGTCGGCTTTCCCACAAAGCTCAACAAGAAGTATCTTCCGCCAAAGGGAATGAAGCCCACGGAATATAAATACATTACGGGCTACAATAATTTCTATGAATTCACGACCGACAAGTACGAGGTGCGCTTTCGTGCAAATTCAGGTTGGAAAACCGAGCCTTGGACCATTCAGATCGGTGGGCATGTCGAAAAGCCTCTCAAGCTCGATGTAAACGATCTTGTAAAGGAAGTGGGGATCGAGCAACGCGTCTATCGCTTTCGTTGCGTCGAGGCTTGGTCCATGGTTATTCCTTGGGACGGCTTTCAGCTAAACAAACTGATCGCCAAAGCCAAGCCGACCTCAAAGGCGAAGTACGTTATGTTCAGCACTTTCAAGGACGAAAAGACCGCCCTCGGTTTTAAGAATTACCCAAACTACGATTGGCCCTATACCGAGGGTTTGCGCATGGACGAGGCAATGCACGACCTTACTTTTCTGGCCACCGGCATATACGGGAAACCAATTCCTCATCAAAACGGGGCTCCCATTCGGCTAGTAGTGCCATGGAAGTACGGCTATAAGAGTATTAAGTCCATCGTTCGCATCGATTTTACGGACAAGCAACCCAAGACTCTCTGGAATACAGCCGGTCCCGACGAATATGGCTTTTATTCAAACGTCAACCCCGAGGTGGACCATCCACGCTGGAGTCAAGCGCGTGAGAGAGCCATTGGTACCGGTGGTCCTGTGGAACGCGTACCCACTCTCATATTCAACGGATACGAAAAGGAAGTTGCCCACCTCTATAAGGGAATGGATTTGCGAAAATTCTTTTAGAGCGATTCAACTTTGATTTCCAAACGTAGCTGAAGTCGGGCATGAATAAAATAGCTCGAATAGTTGCCTCCAAATGGTTTGCGGGTCCGCTCTGCGCCTTACCGTTGTTTTTTTTGGCTTGGGATTACTTTCAAGCCATAAAGCAATTGGAGCAAGAAGCAGGCACTTCCGTTCGGCAGGTTTCAGAGGCCAACCGCACTTCCGGTAGGCCAGTTGCCACCAGCGTGGAGTACGCAGATTTCTCCTTTAGCGTTTCCGATGAAGAGTTCCACGAATACACGGGGGATACCTTTAGGGAAACCGAGGTAAACAGCACGGAGAAAGAAGACGAATCGGACAGTTTCTCCTTCACTGTGTCCGACGACCAATTCGATGCCGCGACCGAAACACTTTCGCTGCAAGAAGGCGGCGACCAAGACGCGGTTATCGCTCGAAAAATGGCTAAATCCTCAAACCAAGTGAAAGCGGGGGCCAACGTAAACGAACGATTCCTCCACGAGACGGGAAACGTTGCCATCGCCTACTTTCTGATAGTTCTTTGCTTCACACCGCTAAAACGCATCTTTTCTCGAGCCAAATTGGTAAGCGCCCTCAATCGACATCGAAGACTTGTAGGCTTGACGGCTTTTTTCTACGCGATTCTGCATCTTATTCTCTACTTTGACGATGGTCTCAATCGTCTTTTCGACGAGTGGTACTTGTTTTACATACAATGCGGTCTCGCTTCCTTTGTAACCCTGTTCATCCTTGCCATG
>CALBIN010000287.1 GCA_937893275.1 uncultured Opitutia bacterium
GGAGAGGGGCATTGGGGGACGGCACCGTCAGCGACCCGAAAGCACCCGTCGACTGGAAGTTACCTGAGAATCTCGTATGGAAAACACCGATCAAGGGCAAAGGACACGCCTCGCCGATCATCATCGGGGATCGAATATACGTCGTCGCTGTCATAGAGGAAACGGAAACGCGCGAATTGCTCTGCTTGGATCGAAAAAGCGGGAAAGAACTCTGGAGGAAGGTAGTTTTGAAATCTCCCTTGGAACGAGTTCATCGCCTAAATAGCCGGGCATCCAGCACGCCTTCCTGTGATGGAGAACGCATATACCTAAGCTTTCTCGACCAAAACCACATGTTCGTCGCCGCCTACGATCTCGACGGAAAGAAACTGTGGGAAGTTCGCCCAGGCGTGTTCTCCAGCATCCACGGCTACTGCTCTTCCCCCGTTCTATGGAAAGATAAGGTGATCGTAAACGGCGACCACGACGGTCCCGGCTATCTCGTCGCCCTCGACAAGAAGACTGGCAAGACGATCTGGAAGACGGATCGCCCCAACAACACGCGCAGCTACTGCACCCCATTGCTGCGAACCATAGAAGGGCGCAACCAGTTGATTCTGTCCGGCAGTCTTTGCGTCGCGAGCTACGATCCCGACAACGGAAATTTGCACTGGATCAGCGACGGGCCCACTCAGCAATATGTCGCATCCTTAGTCTACAACGGCGACCTTCTGTTCATGACCTGCGGTTTTCCCAAGCGCTTCATGCAGGCCATCCGCCCCGACGGTTCGGGAAACGTAACCAAGACTCACGTCGTCTGGCAAACGACCAAGGGATGCTCCTACGTTCCCAGCCCGGTTGCCATCGGGCCCTACTTCATCGTGGTGGCCGACAACGGCGTAGCCAGTTGCTTCGAAGCCAAAACAGGGGAGCGATTGTGGATGGAAAGGCTCAAGGGCGGACACAGTGCCTCGCTTCTCAAGGCTAACGGCCTTGTGTATTTCCTTTCCGACCAAGGCATCATGACCGTCGTAAAAGCGGGCCCGAAATTCGAAATCGTGGCCGAAAACGTGGTGGGAGAGAAAACCTTCGCCACGCCCGCTTTTTCAAATGGACGCCTTTACCTTCGAGGCGTAAATCACCTTTTTTGCATTAAAGGATAAAGAATTCCAACACCATTGAACCAATGAAGATTAAAAAGACTTTTATCGCCGCCTTGCTCGTTGCGGGGACTCATATCCTCCACGCGGCCAAGCCAGGCAATGCCATCACCGATCCGAAAGAAGCCGCCAAGGATCCCGACTTCGCCATCCAAGGCGAATACGCCGCATCCCCTGCAATCGGAAAAGTTAGCGGCGGTTACGGCCTTCAAGTCGTGGCTCTCGGCGACAGTAAGTTTCAGGCAGCGCTCTACAAAGGCGGTCTCCCCGGCAGCGGAGCCGAGAACAACGAGTTCACCTTGCTCAAGGGCGAAACAAAGGGGGGCAAGACCACCTTGAAAGGCTCAGTCGGCGAAACCGTGGTCATTTCAGGCAACACCGCCACCGGAACCAAGGGCGACGAAAAACTGTTCGTCTACGACCGCGTAGAGCGCAAAAGCCCGACCCTCGGCAAAGCCGCCCCCAAAAACGCCAAGGTGCTCTTCGGCGTCAAGGATACCGACCGCTTTTCCGACGGCAAGAAACTGGACGGTGAATTGCTCAAGGAAGGCGTCGTCTCGATGGACTCCTTCGGCGACTTTACCCTACACCTCGAGTTCCGTACTCCCTACAAGCCGAAGACCAAGCCCGGCAGCCAAGACCGCGGCAACAGCGGAGTTTATATATTCAACAACTACGAGACACAGATCCTCGATTCATTCGGGATCAAAGGAGAGTTCAACTTCTGCGGTGCCCTATATAGGAAGAAACCTCCCGCAGTGAACATGTGCCTACCTCCATTAGCTTGGCAAACCTACGACATTGAATTCACCACCCCGCGATTCAAGGACGGCAAAAAAGTAAAGAACGCCCGCATCACCACCCGTCAGAACGGGGTCCTAATCCACGACGACTACGAACTGGAGAAGGGCACGGGAGCCGGCGGCGGAAGACCCGAAAAGGAAAAGGGCCAAATTCACCTTCAGGGCCACGGCAACCCGGTTCGCTTCCAGAATATTTGGCTGAGCGAAAGATAAAACTACCTCAGCTTCAATCAGCCATCCATCGGTCGAGATTCTCGGCCACGAAGACGTCGTCAGTAAGCTGCGGGTATGCCCCGGAAACTCTCGTTAGGGCTTCGGACTGCCTGGGAGAGAGGACTTCGTCCGGATTCAGACACCAAGCTCCTTCGAGCAAACGTTGACGTCGAAGAATTTCGTGGACTCCAGGAATACAACCGCAAAAGCCGTTGTCGAAGTCGAAGACGAAGTGGTTCATTTCGGTCACCTGCGAGGCAAGTTCGGTGAAATCAGCGGGATCGAAATTCTCGGTGAGTCGAGACTGCTTGATCGTTTCCAGTGTCTCGACTGCAGCCTTCGTCCAGACCGCCCAGTGCCCGAGCAAACCTCCGGCCATGCGGCGAAGTCTTGCTCCGCTAGCGGTCGAAGTGAGGTAACCCTCGGTCAGGTCCTCGATGATGAAATTGTCGTTACCCGTATAGAGGATGACGTCGTCTCCGCGACCGGAATCCTCGATACCCTCGATGGCTTCTTGGGTAAGTTCGCGATCGAAAGCGGCCATCTTTACTGCAATTAGATTCGGAATGGCGGCAAATTCCCGAAAAAACTCCCGCGACAACAAACGCCCTCCGATGTCAGGTTGGAGATAGAAACCGAAAAGAGGGATGACTTCAGCTATGCGGCGGGCATGGGCAAGCAGGGTAGCGTCTTCGGCATCGGGGAAGGCAGACAGATTGAGAAGGCCCAAATCGTAGTCCAGTTCGCGGGCCAGTTCGGCATCACGAAGGGCGTCCTCGGTTTGTCCACAAACCCCGGCTACGCGAACAATGCGCCGGCCGGTCTTCTTCTCATGCTCGCGAATCGTTTCCGCAGCAAGCTCGAGTACCGGACGCAGCAGGTCGTACTGCGGTTCGCGAATGGCGAACTGCGTGGTATGCACCCCCACGGCCAATCCGCCTGCACCTGCATCCAGATAATAACGAGAAAGAGCTCGCTGGCGACGCTTGTCCAGCTTGCGTTCGGCAGTGAGGGCTAAGGGATGGGCGGGGATGACGATGCCGTCGCGGAGGGAATCAACAACCACGGAATCAGGCAGGGGCAAATCGGCGGACATGTTCAAAACTTCCCGTCGCGAGCCTCGAACTTGGTCGGCTTACCCAAAGTAGGATGACCGACCTTCAACCAATTGGCGACGGCGGCAACAGCCTCATCGGTTGAAACAAGGGGTAGCCCAAATTTACGGTGGGATTTGGAAGCATCGTTCAGGAGCGCGGTGGCAGCAGGTTCTCCAGTAAAGACGGGATCGACACCAAGAGCGAAACCCAAGCGTTCGGACAAGTCCCGAACGGCCAAAACTTCCGCTCCGGTCACATTGACGATGGCGGGGGGGGAGCCGGAGAGGCCGAAGGCACGAAGGGCGTGCTCGTTCGCATCGCGTTGCCAGATGAAGTTAAGATGACCCATGGAAAGGTCAATGGGCTCACGAGCGAGAATACGGTGAGCGAGATCCACGAGCACGCCATAACGTGGTTCCGCGGAATAATTCAAACGGACAATGGTTACGGGAATGTCGTTCACGCGAGAAAAATGCTCAAAGGTTCGTTCGCG
>CALBIN010000288.1 GCA_937893275.1 uncultured Opitutia bacterium
CATTATGTTTTCGTCGGACAATGGCGGACTCTCCTATGGTGCGCGCGGTAAAACACCGAGAAATACTGGACGAAATACCCACTGCTGGCCGCTGAAAGCAGGTAAAGGTTCCGCCTACGAAGGCGGGACGCGCGTCCCCATGATCGTCTCATGGGCGCGGCCGAATTCCGAAAACCCGCATCAGAAAAAGATTTCCATTGCGGCTGCCTCCATCTGTGACGTACCGAACATTTGCGAGGACTATTATCCGACCCTCTGTAATTGGGCCGGCATCAGTGACCAGCTTGCAGGGCTTGAAGGCATCGACGGCCGAGACCTGACGGCCGACGTCACTGGCAAACCGCCAAAGGTTACCCGACCGCTTCTCTTTCATTATCCGCATGTGTGGGGTCCGCGCGGCCCGGGATACGAGCCGCACAGCAGCATTCGGTTCGGTGATTGGAAGGCCATCTACTTCTACCAGCCCCAGCGTTGGGAGCTCTACAACCTGAAGGACGACCTCGGTGAAGCGAATAATCTCGCCAACACTTCTCCCGAACGGCTCAAGGAGCTATCCGACCGCATGAAAATCGAACACGATCGCCGAGATGCTCAATACCCGGCCAACCGAGAAACTCAAAAGCCCGAACCGCCCGTCTGGCGCTGAGGGCAAAACTCTTTATTTTTTGCGGTTCTTGTAGTTCATCATCGTGTCTTTCGTGCCGACCATTCCCTTGTCGTCGGTGATGCCGTCAAAGACGATCGGCATGAAAGTTGCCGGTTTCTCCTCCAAGGCCCAGGCGATGCCACGCACCAGCAGCAAGCGGTACATGGGATCGTGATAAGTATAGGTGAAATGCCCGGTGGTCGTCCCGAAGACTCGTCCTTTGCCTGAAGTATAGGTCCAAAATGCCTGTCCCCGTGCTCCTTTAGAATTGAGCACCTCCGCGAATGACTGGTCTTCCGTATTGGCCTCGGTGCCGATTGCCCCGATGACCTCTACCTTGTCACGCTGGATCATGTCCCAATATGATTCGTCATTGAAGCGTATGCTCTTGGGCAAGCCGGTGAAGATCGGGTGCTTGGTGTTGAGGAAGAGCGGTTCGTTGCGGCTGAACTTACTCCA
Organism: uncultured Opitutia bacterium; assembly: GCA_937893275.1. Classification (GTDB taxonomy): domain Bacteria; phylum Verrucomicrobiota; class Verrucomicrobiia; order Opitutales; family Seribacteraceae. The sequence goes on from CALBIN010000288.1 coordinate 1,106, forward strand.
GCGGGAGTCTTTGTTGCCTTTCCATGAGCAACCGATGCAGCCAGCCAACTTGTGGGCCCGGTCAATCGGTCGAATGATGCAGGACTCGTGAATGGATACCACCCCACCGCCGTTATCGACGAAGTTCTGGTAGCTGGCGAACTGCTTGTCCGTGATGGCAGGTTGATGAAGGAACTGGATCAACAGGTCCGCCTTGTCGAACTGGTCTTGGGAAGGAAACTGATAAGCTTCGTCCACGGAAACACGCGGAATCTTCTTCAGCAAGGGCACGAACAATTCCTTGACCCGTATGTAGTCGTGTTCTCCTCCCTTGTGATCCTCCGGCCCATAGAGCCAAAGAATGCGAACCTTCTTGCTCAGTGACGCTTTCTCAAATTCACCGGTCAGTTTCAGGAGCTTTGCCTTGGGCACCGGCTGATTCGGTTGGGCTGCCATCAGCGAAGTGAAGGCTAGGGCGCATAGAAGGGTGATCGAATTTTTCATGGTATGATTCGTTGGAAAGTGGTTTTCCTAGTCTCCGCAAGAAAAGTCCATGCTAGGTAAAATATTTATGTTTCGGGATTGCTGCACGGAGGCAAGCCCAATGATTTCAACCTCTTTTGTAAATTCTCAAGACTAGGAAAATTCAGGTTTGAGCAAGAGGAGTAATATGCTACTCTAAATTTAATGAATCGCAGGGAATTTTTCAAGATGGGTGGGCTCACGCTTGGAGCCATTTCTCCCTTGGGACTTTCTTTACCTCAAGTCTTGGCGAACGAGGCATCCGGTTCGGGCAAGCAGATCAACGTCATCTTCATGTTTCTGCAAGGTGGGGCCAGTCAGCTCGACATGTATGACATGAAGCCTGATGCTCCCATTGAGGTTCGTGGGAAATATCATCCCATTTCAACCAATGTTCCGGGAATGCAGTTAAGCGACCAATTGCCGAAACTGGCCCAGTGCGCGGACAAGTTTTCCCTCATCCGTTCGATGCATTCTTTCGCTAACGATCATGGTGCGGGTGACGTCGACATCATGTGCGGAAGTCCCCGCGACAAGAATATGCAAGCTCCTGGCATCGGAGCCGTATTGACCAAGCAGCAGAAGCAATTGGCCCCGATTCCTCCCTTTGTTCACTTGGGCGACATGAAACATCCGAGGCACAGCGCCCCTGGTTATGGTGGGTACCTCGGCCATCCCTATGATCCGTTTCTCATTACTCAGGATGCGAATTCACCGAGCTTCTCGGTTAATACTTTCGACACGCCCGAGAACATCGATCTTGCGCGGTTGGGGGGGCGCAAAAGTTTGCTGCGTTCTTTGGATCTTTTTCAATCCGCCCAAGAAAAAAAGTTTGAGTTCGCTCGAACGCACGATGCCTTTACTGAAAAGGCTCTTGGATTAGCTACGTCGCCCAACGCAAAGAAGGCCTTCGACTTATCCAAGGAAGCAGCGAAGCTCAGAGACGCCTATGGTCGCAACCAAGTAGGCCAGGGGATGCTCTTGGCC
>CALBIN010000289.1 GCA_937893275.1 uncultured Opitutia bacterium
GATGGCGTCGGCGGATATGGCGATGGATTCCTTGGCGAGCGCACCCGCTGCTGCGCCCATGATGGCCATGCGCAAATCCGCGTCGGCGGGTGGCTTTGCCGAAGGGCAGAGCGATAAGGCGGCTGCTGGCCCTGGAGCTCCTCCGAAGGGCCCCGACCTATCCAAGGTCACCGCCCGCAAGAACCTCAACGAGACCGCCTTTTTCTTCCCCAAGTTGGTATCAAGTCAAGAGGGAGAGGTTCGATTGGAATTCACCATGCCCGAGGCTCTGACCAAGTGGAAGTTTCTCGGTTTCGCTCACGACAAGGAGATGCGTTCCGGGTTTCTGACCGACAGCATGGTAACGGTCAAGGATCTCATGGTGCAGCCCAATCCGCCGAGGTTCCTCCGCGAGGGCGATCTCCTCGAGTTCACCGTGAAGGTGACGAACCAAGCCCCGACCATCCAGACGGGGACCGTTCGCCTGACCTTTAATGATGCTCGTACCGACAAGCGCGTGGACTCGCTTCTGGGCAATCTTAAGACGGATCTGGCCTTTGAGGTTCCCGCCAAGCAGTCCAAGACCTTTTCATGGAAGATCAAGGTTCCCGATGACTTGGGATACCTGACCTACAAGACCATAGGCGCAACGCGCAAGATTTCCGATGGCGAGGAGGGTTACCTGCCCGTCCTTTCTCGTCGCATCTTCGTAACGGAATCCATGCCCTTGCCCATACGCGGTGCTCAAACCAAGAAGTTCAATTTCGCCAAGTTGTTGGCCTCGGGGAAGTCCGATACCATCAAGCACAAGAACTTCACCGTGCAGATGGTTTCAAATCCCGCTTGGTACGCCGTTATGGCGCTGCCGTACCTGATGGAGTTCCCGCACGAGTGCTCCGAGCAGACCTTCAATCGCTTGTATGCCAATTCCTTGGCTCGGGAGATCGCCAATTCCGATCCCAAGATTCGCCGAGTCTTCGACCAATGGAAGGGAACCAAGGCTTTGGATAGTCCCATGGAAAAGAACGAGGACCTGAAGTCCGTCGCCTTAATGGAGACGCCCTGGGTGCGGCAGGCCAAGAATGAAAGCGAGGCCCGAAGAAACGTCGGCATCCTTTTCGACGACAATCGCCTGAACGACGAGGAACGCAGAGGCTTCAACAAGCTCAAGGAGCTACAGTTGGGCAACGGGGCATGGCCTTGGTTTCCCGGTGGTCGGGCCAACGACTACATCACTCTTTACATAACCACTGGTTTCGGGCGCTTGCGCCACCTTGGCGTAGACGTTGATCCCTCACTTGCGATCAAGTCTCTTAACCGTTTGGACATGTGGATAGACAAGGGGTATCGCAACATCCTCAAGCACGGAAAGAAGGAGGACAACCACCTGTCCCCGACCATCGCCCTTTACCTCTATGGCCGCAGCTTTTTCCTCAAGGATCAAAAAATCAATCCCAAGGCGCAGGAGGCGGTCGACTATTACCTCGGTCAAGCCAAGAAATACTGGCTCAAGGTAGGCAATCGCCAGTCCGAGGGACATCTCGCCTTGGCGCTGAAACGCTTTGGCAAGGACCGGGAAACTCCCGTAGCCATTATGCGCTCGATCAAGGAGAGATCGGTAAGCGACGAGGAAATGGGCATGTTCTGGAGAGACGTCGAGTTTTCCTGGTGGTGGTATCGAGCTCCGATCGAGAGTCAAGCCGTCATGATCGAGGCCTTCGACGAGGTCATGAACGACCAAAAATCGGTCGAGGACTGCAAGGTCTGGATGCTCAAGCAAAAGCAAACGCAGGACTGGAAAACGACCAAAGCGACCGCCGATGCCGTCTATGCGCTCCTTCTGCGTGGCAGCGACTTGCTCGCTTCCGATGAACTGGTAAAGGTTTCCCTCGCCGACATGCCCCCGATCAAACCAAAGAACGTCGAGGCAGGAACAGGTTTCTACGAGAAGCGATTCGTCGGTGGCGAGATCAAGCCCGATTTCGGCAAGGTGACGGTGACCAAGGTGGACGAGGGCGTAGCCTGGGGAAGCGTGCACTGGCAGTACATGGAGGATATTTCCAAGATCACTCCCCACGAAGGCACCCCCTTGAAGCTGAAGAAGGCCCTTTACGTCAAGAAGTACACCAAGAAGGGACCTGAGATCGTTCCCGTTCGTGGTGCCGTCGAGGTGGGGGACGAACTAGTCGTCCGGATCGAACTGCGCACCGATCGTGATATGGAGTACATCCACATGAAGGATCATCGCGGCAGCGGAACCGAGCCCGTAAACGTTCTTTCCCGATACAAGTATCAGGATGGTCTCGGTTACTACGAGTCCACTCGCGACACGGCTTCCCACTTCTACTTGGATTATCTTCCCAAGGGCGTGTACGTGTTTGAGTATTCCGTGCGCGTCCAGCATCGTGGCGAGTACCAGACCGGCATGACCAACGTGCAGTGCATGTACGCTCCCGAATTCAACAGTCATTCCCAAAGCATTGGCCTCAAGGTCGAGTAGCGTCAGTTCGGTGCGGAGGCTTGATGAATCTTGCTTCCAGCACCCAAGTCCCCTAACCACGGAGAATGATGAATAGAAAAACCTTTCTTTCGTTCTTCTCCAGCATTTGCGTATTCGCAGCCACGTGGTCTGCTTGCGAGGCAGCCCGGGAAGCTCCCAAGCGAATCGCTT
>CALBIN010000290.1 GCA_937893275.1 uncultured Opitutia bacterium
CTCCAGGAAAAAGTTTCAAAAGTCTCCACTCGCTCGCTAGAGTTAGAGGGCATAGATTTCTTTGTGCGCCTGATGAATATGATGGGAATGCCACGCTCGGTCGGTGAAATCTATGGACTGCTTTATTTTTCAGAGAAACCGTTGCCCATGGACGCAGTGGCTTCTCGTTTGGATATCAGTATCGGTTCCGCAAGCCAAGGTCTAAAAAACCTACGAGCCCTTAAAGCCGTCCGTTCCATGTATGTTGCAGGTGATCGCCGCGACCACTATGTTGCAGAATCGGAATTTCGCCGACTATTCTCCAATTTCATAAAAGACGAAATCATGCCCCATCTCGAAAGTGCCAAGGAACGTATACTACGAATGGAAGAATTAATTGATTCCGGCGACATCGAAGCAGGCAACTCAAAGTTTTATCAAATCCGCATAGAAAAACTGAAGCGGCTTACCAAAGCGAGTGCAAGGTTGCTACCTGCAATGACCGGACTCCTGAAACTATGAATCCATTGCTCTCAGAAGACTGGAAACTTAATTGGTACTGCGTTCGAGCCAAACCTCGAGCGGAGAATGCAGCATCACATTCCATCAAAGCAATACAAGGTGTAGATGTTTTTTTTCCGAAAACCATTCCTCAGCGAAAGAAAAATGCCCCCCCACCCCAAGCACTCTTCCCTGGATACCTTTTCGCACGGTTCGACCCTATACTCAACATGAGATCCGTACATTTTGCTCATGGTGTTGCATACGTACTTCGGCGGAACCTAAAACCAGACCCAGTAGATCCTGAAATAATAAAGGATTTAAGAATTCTCACCTCCGCAGACGGATTGCTTGAAATCCCTGATCGCCCCCATCAAGTAGGGTCAGAGGTAAACATAATCGAGGGTCTTTTTAAAGGCGGGAAAGGCATGGTTACTCGTCTTATTCCTGCCCGGGAGCGAGTCAAAGTACTTTTAGAATTTCTTGGGCGACCTACGGTGATCGAAATAGACGAAAATTCATTGGATTTCCCTAAGGCTCACCCAATGGAAGTGAGTTAATCAACAGTTCATTGCATTCAGATCCATATGGAAGGCTTTGCGGAAATCCGTAAGCAGCCAAGGGCGGTAGCTTGCCGTAATGACAAGTCCCAGTTTTATTATTGCATGACCAAGGCTTTTATTCACAGGCAGATGGTGGCAAAACGGTTCGTATCTGCAGAACTACTTCTAGGAACAGCAGAAAACCCGGAAAGAAGACTTTGGCCCATAAGTGGAATAGTTGATAGATCACGCCCATTATGTTGAAACCCTATCATTCCCTCTGATCGTTTAGTCGGAGCAATGATGGAGTCAGAGCTTCAGTCGTCCGCTTGATGAGAAATCTTCCTATTCCATATCTTCTAGCCATGTTTGCGTTGGCGTCTTTCGCCACGGCTTTTTTCTCAGCCCCTGCATACCTACCAATAATCCGCAAGTGGAAGGCCGAGGCACTCGTAAACAACAGCGAAATGTTCAAAAGCGAGAGCTTAACAAATACAACTGGCCTCATAGATGCTGGCATTCACAAAGCGAAAATCGCTACGTTACTTTTACCCGAGGATGTAAATGTGGCGCGAAACTATGTTGAACTGTTAACCCATACTGCTCCATTGAAGGCCATCCTAGAATGGCAAAAAATAATGCCACTCAAAGGAGCAAATGCTGAAGACCGAGAAATGCTTGTTCTCCACTGTCTCAAAGTGGCTCGGGACAAAGATGTAAACCTTGGGAGAAACATACGGACTTTCGCTATGCTCGCCGCAAGAAAACAGCTAGAAGTATTAGAGACAGACGTTAAGTGGCGATCCTTTTCCGAACATAAGCTTTTACAGGCAGAATTCCTTGCCGAAGCGGGGAAACCGCTCGAATCGCTAGAGATCGTAACTCAATTGCTCGAACAAAAAAAAGATGATTCGCACGAGGTGGTTTTTCTGTACGCAAAACTTGCCGCTCACCTAGGTCAAAGCCAGTACCTTGGGAAAGCGGGCAGACTTCTTGCGAAGTTTGCCCCGCGACCAGACGAAACAGGCATCGAGGCAATTCGGCACATGACACTGATCCATACAACCCTACCGATTGTCAATCAAGGTCTAGGCCGTTGCCTCGAACTACTAAAAGCCAACTCGCATAGCAAACCGATAGATTTTCTTCGCATTCATGCACTTCGTTTTGATTCTGCAAGTCAAGAGCATGAAAAAAGAGCTGTGCTCGAAGAATGTTCGGAACTTTTCGACCTAAACGACAATAGTCTGCTCGAAATATATTGCCGATGGCTGGGACGCCTAAGGGCTTTCCCCCGCCTATTGGAGGAATTGCCTCCAGCCAGAGCAAGACTGAGCGAGGAACTATTCAAGCTTAGAATGAATGCACTGGCAATACTGGAACGACGAGACGACATGAAAAACGAGTTGGCAAATGCTCCCGCCATCTCCTCTCAGTGGAAACTCATAATTTCCGTGCGTCTTCATTCAATCTCTGGTGAGTTCGAGAAGGCAACCTCAGATTTAGATCAACTACTCAAAGAAATCGGCAAGGACACTCGTCGAGTACTTTCCACATGCCGATACTTAGAGGGAAGCGGAGATATCCGCAGCCTTTGTCATATCCTAGAGAGTATTTTAGATGAGCCAGGGTTAAGGCGATACGCATTGGAAAAACTTCTGCAATATCGGGCATCCTCGGCAGAACTTCACGAAATTCGACACTGGATATCTAAACTGCGAAAAATTCATAGCGAGAATACCGCCCTACAGAACGCCGAGTTGTACTTCGAGCTACTTGATCCATCCGCGTCAAAAAACAAAATTTCCAATCTCGTTGAGAAGTCAAATCGCCTATTGACCGAAAACAAAGATCGCAGCTTCCGCATCACTGCAGCACTTGCTCGCTTGCGCAACGAAGAACCCGACAAAGCCCTAGTCGCCCTCGGCGACATATCGGATTGGCAAACTTGGCGTAAAACACGACCCGCGTGGGTATTGATATGCACCCAAGTCCTTCGCCAGAATCAAGACACCCAAACAGCTATTCGGCTCGAGTCTAGTATCACCAAAGACAGCATCGACCTAGCTGAACGCAAGGCTCTTGCCTCACTTTTCCCGGATAGCTTCCCAAGTTCACAATGAGCGATTCAGTAGAATTCACCGCTACCGATCCAGAAACAAAGGCAAAGGCAAACATTCGCTTAATTCTTGGCATTTTATCTCTTGCCGGAGTGTGGGGAATGCTTATTTACCAACTCCAACTGACATGGTCGCTCAACGACCAGTACAGCCATGGCTACATCGTCCCGATACTTTGTTTTTACCTTGCTCTAAAAACCAAAAGCCAAGAAGGATACGATAGAGAATCATCTCCCGCATCACAATCGAGAGCTTGGCTTTATCTCGGAATTCCTTGCCTTCTCGCCTTACTGCCTCTTTGGGTCATTCGAGAAGCCAATTCCGACTGGCGCATGCTCAATGTCGCCCTCTTCGTTTGTGCAGCAAGCTTTAGCTTCGCCTTAGTGTATGATCAAGGCGGATTTAATAGGGCTAAAATGCTAGTCTTCCCCATCCTCTTCTTTCTGGTGGCAATACCTTGGCCCTTAGCCACTGACTTGCAACTTACCCAATGGCTACAAGGGCGCGTTTCCTCGCTCATCGTAAACATCTTCTTATTCATGGGGCACGAGGTACGTCTTCTCGGCAATGTGATCGATATTGGAGTGTTCGGCCAAGTCGGCGTAGACGAAGCCTGTAGTGGCATCCACGGTTTGCAGGCTTCACTCGTCGTCAGCCTGTTTCTGGGATTCTACTACCGCTTGGGTAGCATCCATAGAATAATCTTTTGCCTAGCCGGTGTGGTGGTTGCCTTGAGCCTAAATCTTCTTCGGGCTTTCTCACTCGCCTTTGTCAAAATCAAGGGTCATGGCCACCTCTTGCACGAACCGCTCTTTTCAATCTTCGGTCAAGATGTGCCTTCTTTGCACGACCTCGCGGGATGGGTCGAATCAGGGGGTATTCTTATCGCCTTGTTCATACTCGCCCGAATGGCTAGAACCCACAACCATCGTAATACCGAAGACGAAGAACAAAATGATTGGGAAAACCTAAAGGTGTCTCCTCCGATAGGCTTCGGAATGGGTGCTTGCATATGGATTATACTAATTTTTACAGCAACTCATTTTCATTATGATCAGAGAGAATCATCAATGGAAAAATTGCCCCTGCTAATTACCAGTTTCACCGATCAAAGCATTGTCACCGAGCAAAAAACTATTTCGTCCTTGGTCGAGGCGCAACTCCATTATGAGGATGCCCGATCAGTAGAATGGCAAGAACGGGCGTACTCGAAAATTAATCCTTACGACGGCTCATCCATTATCAATCATGGAGCGGAATATTGGCAAGGATTCCGATGTCATTGGGAGTCGGGAGGGGCGTGCACATCAATTCTCTCGACCCACTCTCCTGCAAGTTGCCTCCCCCTTACTGGACTCGTTCAAATTGATCCTGCGCCAGGCAAACATCCCAAAATAATTACCGTGCCCCTCCTCGAGCGCACTCGCGGACTCGAGAAGTACCACCAAATCCCTTTCGAAGCTTATGAATTCGCTCAGGGGAACAAAAAACTTCATGTCTTCAGATGCTTTTGGCCAAACAAGCACCCTAAAGGCAAAATGCCAACCTTCCCCTCGAGTGGTTATGATTTCAGAGGTAGAATTCAAGCCTCAATTGAAGGGCGACGCAATGTCGGAGGCACCATGCTCGCTCTATGTATAGCGAATGCACAATCTCTTGAAGAATCCATAGCAAAGCTACATCGCCAAGTCAAAGAACGGTTGTCATTCTTTCAAGATGATTCCTAAAAAGTGCGGATGGGGTTTCCCCTTTCGAAACATTCACCAGGACGAAAAGTACCGTATCGTAATACTTCCATCAATTGAGCAATATAACCCATGAGCGGATTCTTGGATCTATTGCGCATTACAGCTACTCTTGGTGTTTTTCTTGGCCATACCAATTTTCATTGGTTTTTTGGTCCAAGCTCTATCGGACCACAAAACGGTCAGGATTACGTCATCGTATTCTTCGTACTTTCCGGCTTTGTGATTACTTGGTCGATCGACAACAAGTCAGACTGGAACTTCAACCGGTATCTTTTTGCAAGGCTTACCCGGCTTTGGACAGTAGTCATCCCCGCCTTAGTTGTAGGATTCGCTCTCGACTACTGGGGCAGGAGCATAAATCCCGGCACCTACGAATCCATTTATGTGGGTGATCACTTGTTAGCCAAATACCTTCTTTCCGCTTCCTTTCTAAACGAATGCTGGTTTCTCAGTGTTCGGCCTGGTTCAAAC
>CALBIN010000291.1 GCA_937893275.1 uncultured Opitutia bacterium
ATCTCAAAAAGGTGGCGAGCTATTCCTTCGCATGAGGCGCTTTCTACGAGATGGAGTTTGAGGAGACCCGAGTCGGCAAGAGCTTGGAGCTCGGCGAGTCGGGGATCGTCGGAAGCGACGACGGTGGCGTGGTCGAGATTTTCGTCGATCCAGTCGGCGAGGTAGTGAAGTTCCCCGAAGTCCACGATAAAGCCGTTGTCGTCGAGTTCGTCCGCAGCGAAGGTAATCGTGATGGTCCAGCTGTGCCCGTGGATGCGTGAACAACGCCCGGGGTGTCGGGGTTGGCGATGGGAGAGCGGGACGTCCCTGTAGGTTTTGGAGCAAGTGAGCATGGCCGGGGAAAAAATGACAGCCTAAGGGTTGGGAAAGAAAAGTTAAACCCAAATCACCAAGCCGAGGGGCTACGGAAGTTTCCAGCCTGCGGCAACCATTTCGTCGACGGAAGGTGCCTCGGGGGCGTAGACGGTGGGATCGGGAACCTCGGCGAGGTGAAAGGCCTCTCTTCTCTCGACGCAGGTGCCGCAACGACCGCAGTGAAGCTCGAGTCCCTTGTAGCAGGACCAAGTGCTCTCGAAGGGAACGTTCAGTTCCGCCCCGAGTTTCACGAGGTCGGCCTTGGTGAGATCGACGAATGGACGATAAAGGGAGACCTCTCGCCAGTCCGCGAGGCGAATGGCGGAATCGAGGGCGTCGGCAAACTCTGTCCGGCAATCAGGATAAATGGCGTGATCCCCGGAATGGGCGGCATAGGCCACCCGATCGAACTCCGACGATATTGCCCAGCCGGCGGCAACGGAAAGAAGGATCATGTTGCGGTTGGGAACCACGGTGGCCTTCATGTTTTCTTCGGCGTAATGGCCCTCGGGGACTTCGATCTCGGAAGAAGTTAGAGCACTCCCGCCAAGCAGTTCGGCAAGGGAACGCAAGTCGGCCACCCGATGCTCCACCCCAAGACCTTCGGAAAGGGAACGAGCGTATTCGATTTCCTTGGCATGGCGCTGACCGTAATCGATCGAGAGAGTTTTCACCTCATCCCCTTCGGCCGCCAACTTGTAAAGAAGGACGGTCGAATCAATTCCACCTGAATGCACGACGATCGACTTCATTACAGCACTTGAAAAGACAACCCGTGGATAAGGCAAGCGTTCACGACGCTTACAGCTCGAAACAAAACCACTACACAGGTTCTAGAAAAAGCTAACTGCCCGTACCCTCACAACCCGCCTTCGGGTTGGTACTTAGCGGGGGAACCGTTGGGGGTGGTGAGTTCGGCGCGGAGGCCAGAGGCCGAACGCTGGTCGCGTTGAATGACGAAAGTGATGATGCGGCGACCGGCGGCAAGGTCGATGGGGACGCCGAGGTTGTTCACGGGGCGATCGTCTATCCACAGATTGAGGCCCTTGGGGCTGTTCAATTGCAACATCACGGGGCCGGCCACTTGGACGTCGACGGCGCCTTGGGCGTAGACAATTTCGTCGGGACCGAGGTCTTCGTCGGGCAGTACTCCGTCGACCATGCTGTAAGCAGTTAGCCAAGGGGTATCGAAAGCCGGGGGCTTGTCAGCGCTGCCGGGAGCGATCTTCCATTTGCGGATGACGGGGCTTTCGTCATTGGCGTAGGGGCCGGGACGACCAAGGACGGAGACGAACTTGGCGAGG
>CALBIN010000292.1 GCA_937893275.1 uncultured Opitutia bacterium
CGATCGAAGGCGCGATGGGGACCTTTTCGGAATTATGGCAGGAAAGCATGCCGTAGCCCGTGGTGTGATTGCCGCGAAAGGTCTCGCCCGACAAACTTTGCAGGATGGTCAACTTGTCCTTGAAGGGTGCAAGCGGGCTCAACTTCTCGGGCAGCTTGTGATCCTTCAGGGAGGCTTGTATCGCGCCACCCGGCTTGGGCGCATCATCGCCGATATTTCCTTTGCTTTGGAGAAAGTGATTTTCGAGGCCTTCGGGCACAAGGTTGAACTTATCGATTCCCGATGACTTGACGACGAACACAAAGCGTTTGGGCAGCGCCTCCTCTTTGCCGGAGGCATGTACTTGGAGTGACTGCATAAAAGGCGCCATGGCAAGGGACGCGCCGCCGACCGAAAGGTTCTTTAGTATTTGTCTTCTGCTATATGGCATCGTGTGTGGGAGTCATTGATCCTAGGTGCCTATTCTAGCGTCTGTAAAGAAATGAATCGGAGCTCAGCAGCGAGACCACCAGAGACTGAAAGCTGCCACCGCTTTCAAGGTAGGCTTGTTCGGCATCGACAAAGGTTTTCGAATCACTTAGCATTTCGTTGCGGCCCATGAAATAACGAAATAAATGCCGAATGAAGGATTGCCTTGCCCGATCGCTGCCTCCGATCCGGCGCATCATCTCGACCGCATCCTTCACCTTCCCGTCTACCTCGGAGTCGCCCGAGCCGGTAATCGATCCCGTCGAGTCGACGGGGCGCGAAGAGAGCAGTTTCGTTTCCTTCATCTTGTCGAATTCCTTGTCCCGGCGGGTCACCAGTTTCTTTTCCCCGTCGAAATAGAACTGATCCCTGTACCGCCCCCAGTCGTCGAACATTTCGAAGGTCTCGCCCAGTGGATTGAACTTCCGGTGACAACTCCAGCAACGTTCCGCCCGCACCAATTCCATTCGCTCTTTGAGCGTCTTGTGAGGATCAGCAGGTACCTGGGCATCGACGTCCGGCGGCAGATCCTGAATGACGCCGGCCAAAAGCTTTTCCCTCACCCAGATGCCGCGATGAATCGGGTCGTTGCCGTCGTTGAACGAATGGGCCGTCAGCCACGCCGGATGCGTCAGGATGCCGGCTCGCCGTGGCATTTGGATCGGTTGCTCAACCGGCCAGTCCCAAAGCTGTTTATCTTTTGTTCGATTTCCCGGCAGGTTGTAGGGACGGATATAGGACAGGTCGCCGATCCCTCGAGCCTCGTTTGTGAAACCAAAACCTGGAAACTGTCGTATGCTGCCGATTACCTTCGATCCATTCTCCTCGTAAATCCTTTGGGCATACTCGTTGTCGCCGGGGTGGGCCACGAAGAACCTATCGGTGGTGAGGATTTCCTCGATGAAATTTTGGTCTTTCTTGAGATGGTGGATAATGATCAGCTTGGCATCGAACATTAAGCCTTCGGCATGCCAGAACCCTATTGCCGCCTGGTTGCGGCGCGTATCATCCTTGAAGACTTTGAGAGCATGGGGTAATCCGAAGTATTCGTTGAAGAAACGCATGATGCGGGGTAATCGCGTACTGTTCCAGTACTCAAACTGAATCCGCTCGTCCAAGACTTCCCGGACCACACGGGCAACGTCTTCCTTGGTGGACAATTTTTCCTGGATCATAGACTCCCGGATAGCCTGCGTGCGTTCGGGACCCAGATCGGTCAGGGCGTAGGCGATTGCATAGGCGATCTCGGCGGGCGACAAATGACGACGGCCATGTTCGTCAGTCTCACCAAGGCCGAATTCCGCACGGTAGATGGCCTCCGGGCTTAGGAACATGGTTTTGATTGTGGTTAGAAGCCCATCCATGTTCCCTCCGATCTCAATGTTACGGGTCAGCAACGCCGCGTACTTTGCGATCTCCTCCTTGCTTGGCTGCCGGCTAATGACGCGAAGGAACTGGATTCGTACGGTCTCCTCGATCAACTTGGAAGAGGGCAGGGGGCGGTCATTGGAGAATTCCTTGAAGTCATTGTTTTTCCGCCGGTTCTCGAGCCACTTTTCGGCGTTGATCATGAGCATCTGAACGGTGCTTCGGTCAACCGGGGAAAGCACGGCGTAGTCACGAATTTCCTTCTCGCCTGTGACATAAGTAAAGGGACTGCGCCCTCGATAATTTCTCTCCTTGAAGATCGCCGGGCTTACCCGCCAGAGACGGGACGGAGAGAAGGGTGGGGTTGTGATTTCTCCCGAAAACAGTTTCTCGTGGTTCACGCGGTTGCCATATTCGGGGGCGAGCAACTTCTTTAGGTAGCCGTCGGCTTTCCCGGTCTCTATCAGCCGCTTTTGGATCCACTCCACAACTTCTGCCGTATCGCTTGACTCGGGCCTTGCCTCTTCATCGGGGGGGGGCATTTCGCCAAAGGTCAACTGATTTAGGATCTCGATCCACCTCTCGCTACCTGCTTCGCTGCCAAAGTCATCCTTGATCGTGTGAAGAACCAGCTTCCCTTTCTTCTTTTTCGGTCCGTGGCACTTGACACAGTGCTCCTTAAGGAAAGGCTGAATGATTTCGGGAAAGTCCGCATCGGAGCCTGATGCCTCGGGTTTAAGAGTTACCGATCCCAGCAGGGCAGCTGCAAAAACCAAAACCGACTTCTTCATCAATCCACCAAGCCACGACTGTCCCGTGCAGTCAATGGGGAGTGCTTCGAAGTTGAGGATCAGTCGAATTTCTTGCCGTCTTGAGCCGGCGGTCAAAGAAATTCATCACTTTTTTGACGATTTCATCATTGGCCGGCGTGACCTTGGAAAACCCGTGTCCACCACCTTCTACGACGTGGAGTGTGGAGGGGACGCCCGCTTTTTTCAGCGCCGCGTGGAGCAGTTCGCTTTGGTTCATGGGCACGACGAAGTCCTTGTCACCATGAACGATGAAGCACGGGGGATCACCTTTGCTGACATAGGTGATCGGATTGGCCTTCCTGCACTTCTCCCGAGCCTCTTTTATGGGGGCGCCGATCAGGCGCGAGGGAGCGGAGTGTTTTCTGGAATAGTCCTGAGAGGCCTTTACGTCGTTTAGTTTCAGGAAGTCGGTGGGGCCGCACCAGGGGCTAGCGGCCTGGATGGCCGACGATGCCTTTTGGGTGACCGGGTGTTTCATGAATTCATTGGAATCGCCGGTGGTTGCCAACAGGGCGGTTAGGTGCCCACCCGACGATTCACCGGCCGCCCCGAAACGTTTCGGGTCGAGATTAAAGCGTTTGGCGTTGAGTCGCAGAAAACTCACCGCTGCCCGACAATCGTTGATGACGGCGGGGAACACCTCCTCCCGGCTCTTCGTGTAGGTCACGCCGGCGATGGCATAGCCTCGCGAGATCATGGGAACCAAGGCATTCGAACGATCCTTGTTCCCCCAGTCCCAGGCCCCACCATAAAACCAAATCACCAGCGGCAACGGCTTGTGTTTCAAAGTTTGTTGAAGTTAAGCGGGTGGTTGAAAAGTGATCAGAACCACATGTGTTAAAAGCTATATGCCCATCGGGGCCAATGCCTCCAAGGA
>CALBIN010000293.1 GCA_937893275.1 uncultured Opitutia bacterium
GTACAGGCTCCCCTACCCCGGCACATCGACGAAACCACAATTTTCAATCAAGTGGCCGTGGCGAAAGACGTGGACGGTTTCAACGCGACCAACGTCGGCCGCATGTGCCAAGAGGAGGAAGATGCCTTCGTCGCATGCACTCCAGCCGGCATTCTTGAGCTGATTAAGCGTTCGGGTGTGGAAACTGAGGGAAAACGAGCAGTCGTCCTTGGTCGCAGCCTTATCGTCGGGAAACCGGCTGGTCTGCTTTTGCTCCGCAAGGGCATACCCGGCAACGCCACCGTCACCATTTGCCATTCACGCACTCCTGACATTGCATCGATCGCCAGTGAAGCGGACATCCTGGTGGCTGCCATCGGCAAGCCCGAGTTCGTAACTGCAGACATGGTCAAACCCGGAGCCGCCGTCATCGACGTTGGAATAAATCGCGTGGAGGACTCGTCAAAGAAACGAGGCTACCGCCTAGTCGGCGACGTCGCCTTTGACGAAGTGGCTCCCCTCGTTTCAAAAATAACGCCTGTTCCCGGCGGGGTCGGTCCCATGACCGTGGCCATGCTCATGCGCAACACGGTGAAGGCATACCGTCTTGCCGAGAACCTTTGAGGTGAACCAGAAACTCGATTCAATGGGAAGCCAAAGAGCTTTCGCTTTCATGATGGAACCGGCGGCGAGAACATGAGGCTAACCGACCACGAATCCGGACTCGATTCCAGCCAAACAGTTCACTTGCCTCCGAAATGGATTCGGCGAATGGTTGCCTTCGGAATGGATCTGGTGCTTTTCATAGTGATCCTTCAGCTCGTCGTAATGTTTTTACCGAAGCTTTACGGGGAAAGAGTGGAACAGGAGTTTCAAGACCTCGTTTTTTCGGCCTCCCAGCTAAGCCCCGAAGATCACTTCGATACCGAAAAGATGGGGCAATTCATAAAAGAATCCGGCGTTTCCGAGGAAACCCTAAGTATGATTGGCTTCATCGTCGTGTGCGCTTTCACTCTTCCCGTATTTTATTGTTTTTTCGGCGAATTCTTCTTCCGTGGTAAATCCTTAGGGAAAGCCACCTTCGGCTTGCAGGCGGTATCCCGCCGCGACGGTTCTCCCCCGCGCTTCCCGATTGCCTTGTCTCGATCGCTCATAAAGGGAATGGCGATTCTATGCCTGCTCACGCCTTTCTTTCTTCCGGGCCTGCTTAATTTTCTCTTCGCTTTTTTTAATCGTGAGCGGAGATGCCTGCACGACTTCCTCACCGGTTCACTCACCGTGCAATCCATTGGGCCTCTCTCTCAAACCTCCAAGTCCAGTGAAGAGTCTTGAACTCATTAGAACCTACGATAATTTT
Organism: uncultured Opitutia bacterium; assembly: GCA_937893275.1. GTDB lineage: Bacteria > Verrucomicrobiota > Verrucomicrobiia > Opitutales > Seribacteraceae. The sequence continues at coordinate 1,337 of CALBIN010000293.1, forward strand.
GATATCCATGAAACCTAAACTAGCATTCGTCGGCGCCGGAAAGATGGTGACCGCTATCGTGGAGGGATTGCTGCGCAATGAAATCTTTTCGCCCGAACAGATGGTCTGCACCTCGGCACCCGACGGCACTGCCGAAAAACTGTCCGAAGCCACGGGAATTGGCGTAGCGGAAAGTCTTGAAAGCTTGCTCGCCTCAGGTCCGGAACGAGTCCTTCTTGGGTGCAAGCCTTACCAACTGGCGGAATTGGATACTGCCACTCTTGATGCCTGCGAAGGATCTCTCGTGCTTTCCATAATGGCCGGCAAAACCTTGGCGAGCCTCCAAGAAAAGTTTTCCAAAGCCCGCAACGTCGTTCGCTCGATGCCAAACATTCCCGGCCAGATCGGCGCCGGAGTGACTGGTTACCTCTTTGCCTCCACTCCCACTCCGGAAGACGAGGCTGACGTGAAACGCATTCTGTCTGCTCTCGGTTGCGCCATGAAGGTCGAGGAAGAGCGACATATCGATTCTATAACCGCCATCAGCGGAAGTGGTCCCGCATACGTGTTCGAATTCGCCTGCGCCCTGGAAGCTGCTGCCGAAGGCTTAGGTTTCGACAAAGAGCGCGCACGGACCCTCGCCATCGAAACTGTCCTCGGAGCAGGACGACTCATGGCGCGCAGTGAGCTGGATCCGGAAACCTTGCGCAACAACGTCACCTCACCTAACGGCACCACCCAAGCGGCCCTAGAAAGTTTTGCGAACGAAGATTATCGAGGCATGATAAAACGAGCGGCACAAGCCGCCTACGACCGCTCCATAGAGCTTTCTCATGCATGACCTCGGTGAAGGGGTAACCCTCATAACTGGAGGGGCAGGCTTCATCGGAAGCGCAGTCGCATGGGCTCTTAACAATCGCAACCTCAGTAACCTTTGGCTGGCCGACTTCCTTGAAGGCAACCCGGCCAAGCAACGAAACCTAGATGCTCTGAGCCATCAACGATACTTGGACGCAGGCGAATTGCGTCAGCTCGTCCGTACCAATTCCAAGGAGTTGAGCGAGGTGAATACAGTCATTCACCTGGGTGCTTGCTCGAGTACAACCGAAACCGACGAAAACTACCTCCACGACAACAATTTCCTATACACCCTAGAACTTTGCGAATGGGCCTTGGCCAAAGGCGCGCGCTTTGTCT
>CALBIN010000294.1 GCA_937893275.1 uncultured Opitutia bacterium
GCAAGGGGCCCAAGTGTACTTGCATCGTCCATCCCTTCTCCGAGTAGAGTCGGGCTAGTCGAAGCATGACGAATGCACCGAAGGCTTCCTCCTCTTCCCGCCTCGCGTCCTTTCCATCTAGTGCGTCTTGGAACAATCGGCTCGCCTCGTCGTCGCTTGGGAAATCGCAAAAGAAGTAGGGGAAGCTATGGTCGGAAATGCGTGATCCGAGTTCATGGAAATCCTCGACCCTTCGGCCGAGTGCGGCGACAAAGTCGTCCAGGTTGGTGATGGAAAGCCCAGTGGTGACCTCGAGCTTTTGCAACCATTGGCAAAAGGCGTTGGCGTCGCCTATGCCCCACGCCTTGTCCGGCCGGAAGGTCGGGTAGACTGCGGTCTCGATTTCCGGGTTTTGTCTGATCGCTTGATGATGGTCGGTCGGGTCGGCTGGGTCGTCGGTCGTGCAGAGTCCCTTGACCTGAAAGCGTCTCAACATGCCTTGGGCGGAAAAGGAAGGGTCGGCCAGTTGTTCGTTTGCCCGGTCCCAAATCTCCTCTGCGGTATCTGGCCCGAGCAGCAAGTCGATCCCGAAGCAACGCTTCAGTTCGAGATGGGTCCAGTGGTAAAGGGGGTTGCCTAGGGTATGAGGGAGGGTAGCCGCCCAAGCCAGATATTTTTCCTTTGCGTTCCCGTCCCCCGTGACGAGCTCCTCGTTCGTGCCGTTTGCCCGCATTGCCCGCCACTTGTAATGGTCTCCTTCGAGCCAAATTTCGGAGAGGTTGGAAAATCTGCGATTCTCTGCAATTTCTCTAGGCGGGAGATGGTTGTGGAAGTCGAGGATCGGTTCTTCCTCTGCATATTCGTGGTAAAGGGTGACCGCTTCGTCGCCAGTCAGCAGGAAGTCTTCGTCAATGAAGCTCATGAGGGAGTTGTTTGTAGACGGGGTTGTTCAGTTGATCTTGATTCTGAGCTTCTTAACTTCCCCGGGGAAGGGGAAGGCATCCTTGTAGAGCCCGACGGTTCCACCTTCGTCTCGTCCCACTTGAAGGCCGTCGATCGGCATCTCCGAAACCAGTCCGGCAAGCTTCCCCTCGCCGATTACCTGTTTGCCATCGAAAAATTTGACTTCCCCATTTTTGTGTAATTGTACGAGGCCTTTTCTAATTTTGCTCCCGAGAGGGCTCGTTGCCTTCACGACCGAAAATTTTCCGTTGCGACAAACCCCGAAGTGCAGGCGATCGTCCTCCAGGTAGAGGACCCATCCGTGGGCATCCCCGCCTTGGGCTACCAGCACGCCGTCACCTTCCCCTTGGTATTGGGCTTCCACCTCGAAGGCCTTGTTGGCGATCATGGGGGCGTTTCCCATGTCGAGCAGATCCTTTTCCTTCAAATTAAAAGTCTTCTTCTTGCTTCCCTTCTTTTTGGCATTTCCGCCCCATGGCCAGGGCTTGGCCTTGGCCTCCACCGCCCAGGCTTCCCAGAGCACTGCCATCTTCTCGCTCCGTTCGGAGTGCTTTTCGCTCAAGTCGTTCAATTCCGTTCGGTCCTGCTCCAGATCGTAAAGTTCCCAAGGCCCCTTGGAGCCCTTGGCCACCAGTTTCCATTTTCCTATTCGGATAGCCCGGTTTCCCTCGTGCTCCCAAAAAATCGGGTTCTTTCGCTCGATTTTTTTTCCGGTGAAGGCGGCCGCGATCGAGACCCCCTGCAAGGGAACAATGGGCTGCTCCTGGACCTTCTCGGGGTAGGTCGCCTTGCCCAGGTCCGCGCAAGTAGCCATCAAGTCGATCAAGTGGGCGGGTTGAGAATCCATTTTCCCGTTGAGCTTCTCGTCGATCCCTTTGGGCCAATGGGCGACTAAGGGGGCGCTGATCCCGCCCTCGTGTACCCAGTGCTTGTATTGGCGGAAAGGAGTGTTGCTCGCGTTCGCCCAGGACAGACCGTAGCCATGGTAGGTGTCCGCCCCTCCCGTCATGACCTCGGTTCCCTGCTTGAGCACTACCCCCTCGCGAGTGCGCTTGGGAATCATGTCGATCTGCAAATCGGTCGCCTTCATCGGTTTCAACTGGTCTGGGTCCTTGTCCTTATACTGGATGCCCTGACGCCTGCCCATGCCCTCGGCGCAACCTCCGTTGTCGGCGAGGAAAAGGATCAAGGTGTCGTCGAGCACCTTTCTTTTCTCCAGTGCCCCGATGACCCGTCCGAGCCCTTGGTCGAGCCGGTCGACCATCGCGGCGTAAGTCTCCATCAGGCGGATCTCCCACTCCTTGTTCGGGGCGTCCTTCCAGGCGGTCCCGTCCCTCGGGGACAATTTCCATTTCTTGTCGATCAGGCCCATTTTCAGTTGGCGCTTGTAGCGTGCTTCCCGCATGACCTCCCAGCCCTTGTCGTAACGACCTTTGTACTTGGCCATGTCCTCGGGGAGCGCGTGCATCGGCCAGTGGGGCGCCGTGTGGGCGACGTACATGAAGAACGGGTCGTTCCCCTTGTGCTCGGTGATGAAGCGGGCGGCATGGTCGTTAATCGCATCGGTGTAATAGAAGGTCTCGGGCTTGTACTCTGGGTCGGCATAGGGAGAAATCAAGGTGTTGTTCCGGGTCAGTGAATTCGGGTCGAAGAAACTGCCCGCCCCGTGGATGGTCCCGTAAAAACGGTCGAACCCGCGCTGTCTCGGCCAGTTGTGCTGGGAGGAACCCGCGTGAATCTTCGGGGTGATGTGCCACTTCCCGGAAATATAAGTTGAGTAGTCCGCCGTCTTCATCACCTCTGCGATGGTCCTGACGTTTTTCCCTAGGTCACCCCGGTAGCCGGGCAGGTTCCGATCGTTCATCATGTGCCCGATTCCCGCTTGGTGCGGATAGGTCCCCGTGAGCAGGCTGGCCCGGGTGGGGCAGCAACGGCCCGTGTTGTAAAACTGTGTGAACCGCAAGCCGTTCTTTGCCAGACGGTTTAGGTTGGGGGTCTCGATCTCGCTGCCGTAGCAGCCTATGTCAGACCAGCCCATGTCATCGGCCATGATGATTATGACATTCGGTCGAGAAGCTGACCATGCAAGGATGGAGTCAGTTAATGGTGCGGCAAATGCCAAGATAATTCGAATCACGAGTTTCATTCTTGTTTTAGGTTCGTGGCAATGGGCTTTTCGCTTGCCTGAATGGTGGAAATATTATTGGAATTATTCTTTGTTTCCAGTGGGGCGCGGTAGCCAAGTGGTAAGGCCGAGGACTGCAAATCCTTTATCGCGAGTTCGATTCTCGCCCGCGCCTCCAATTCTCCTTTTGAGGACTCTATTTTTGTTCGATCGCTTTTTTGATGGAAGCGATTACTTCCGGGGAGTCTGGCTTTTGACCAGGTTTGAAACGCTTGATAGGTGTACCGTCTCGCCCAATGAGAAACTTTCCGAAGTTCCATTCTACGTTACCCGGGAAGGCTCCCTTGTCGCCAGTAAGTCGAGAGTAGAGCTCGTGCTGCTTTGGACCTTTTTTGACGACTACTTTGTCGAACATGGGGAAGGTTACGTCGAAACGAGACTTGCAGAACTTCTTGATTTCTTCGTTCACTCCGGGTTCTTGTCCGCCGAAGTCGTTGCAAGGAAAGCCGAGGACGGTGAAACCCTTGCCCTTGTATTCACGGTGAACGGCTTCCAACTGCTTGTATTGCTTGGTAAGCCCGCATTGTGAGGCTACGTTCACAACAAGCAGAACCTTTCCTTTGTAGTCTCCGATGGAAGATTTCTCTCCATCGATGGTAGTGATCTTTACGTCGTGCAATCCGGTGGCTGGCTTGGAAACCTTCGTTGCCCCGAATGCAAAACCACCGGCGAATATTAATGTTAGAGTGAGAATTAGGATTTTTTGCATGTTCGTATAATGGATTTAAGATTAAATAATGAACCCAAAGTCTTGAATTCGGCAAGAGGTATTATTAAACGCAGCCAATTATCCGTATCCAAGGCTTTTCCATCGATTGAGCTGTTTTCGATTGCTGACCTACCGGATTCAAGTTTGTATTAGTTTCTCCTAAGCTTGGCGTTCGGCAGGCTGCCTTGTCTCATTTAACCTATTCCGAGAGATTTCACTTTCGCACATGAGCTCATGAGCGAGAACCTACAAAAGGATAATCCTGTGGCACCGGAAGGCGTGCATCGATTTGAGACCGAAGAGTCCGGCGTGGATCCTTCTCTTGTATCTCGGCTTTCCGATGCCATCGAAAGCAAGACCGAAGACGACGTTCGGGCCTGCGTTTCCGATGTTCACCATGCCGACCTCGCCGACTTGATCGGCCTTTTGCCGCGATCTCAGCGACACCGTTTGCTGAGAATCCTTCGTGTGGATCTCGATCCTGACTTACTTTTGGAGTTGGACGATTCCATTCGGCTCGAGTTAGCCGACGTCATGTCTCCCAAGGAAATGGCGGAGGCCATTACGGAAATGGAGTCCGACGACGCCGTACAGGTCTTGGAGGATCTCGAGAAGGATGAACTGTCCGACGTCTTGCGCGAGGTTTCCGCCGAAGATCGCAAGGAAATCGAACTGGGGCTCCACTACCCCGAGGACACCGCCGGCCGCCGAATGCAGGTGGAGGTGGTCACGGTGGCTACCGATTGGTCGGTCGGTCAGACCATTGACTATCTTCGTACCGAGGCCGATTTGCCCGACGAGTTTTTCGATGTTTTCGTGTTAGACGACGCCCGCCGACCAGTGGGAGTCATTTCCTTGTCCCGCATTTTGCGTTCCCCCAGGTCCACGGCCATGAGTAAAATCGTGGACGAGACGCAAGTCATCGTTCCTGCCGATATGGAGCAGGAGGAAGTCGCTTTACAGTTCGAGAAGTACGACCTCACCACTGCGGGGGTTGTGGATGATGACGGAAAACTTCTCGGCATGATTACGGTGGACGATGTCATGGAGGTGGCTCGCGAGGAGTTCGAGGAGGACGTCTTGCACTTGGGCGGGGTGGGGGAGGAAGCGATCAGTGACTCGGTTTTGACTGCTACCCGCAAGCGTTTCGCATGGTTGTTGGTGAACCTCGGGACGGCTATTTTGGCATCTTTGGTAATCTATCTTTTCAAAGGAACTCTCGAGCACATGGTGGCGCTTGCCGTACTTATGCCGATTGTGGCCTCTATGGGAGGCAATGCGGGAACGCAAACGCTCACCATTACCGTTCGGGCTCTCGCTACCAAAGAGCTCACGCCCTTTAATGCCCTGCGGGCCGTCCGAAAGGAGTTGGTGGTTTGTACCGTCAATGGGTGCCTTTTTGCCCTACTGGCGGGATTTGGAGCGACCTATTGGTTCGACGATCTTGTTCTGGGTGGAGTGATTGGGGGAGCCATGGTGATCAACATGATGGTAGCGGGCGTTTCGGGAGCTTTTTTGCCGATCTTTTTCGAGCGGATCGGCATAGATCCCGCAGTGGCCTCCGGGGTTTTCGTGACGACCGTTACCGATGTCGTGGGCTTCTTCGCCTTTCTGGGTTTGGCCACCCTCGTCTTCTTGTAAGTCTCACCCGAAACAATAATGGCGCGCGTACTCGTTACCGGATCCGGCGGTTGTATTGGCTCAGCCGCCGTTGATTGGCTTCTTGAGGAAGGAGCGGAAGAAGTCATCGGTTTTAACCGAAGCCACCACCCCTCAGTTGAAGATCGAAACCCTCGTCTGTCTTTCGTTACCGGAGACGTCGCCGACTTTTCTCGACTGCGTGAAGTTGTCGGCGAACTTCAACCTAGTCACGTCCTCCACCTCGCCGCCCTTCAAACTCCCGACTGTCGCGACTACCCGATGCGCGGAATGGAAGTGAATCTTGTCGGGACGGCCAACCTTTTTCGTGCATGCTCCGAAGAATTGAAAAAACCTCTCGAGCGCTTTGTTTTTGCCAGTTCCGGAGCCGTCTACGGTCCACGTTCACTCTACGGGCCGAAAGGCGTTTGTCCCGAAGATCCCTACCAGCCCTTCAACCTATACGGATATTGGAAAATAGCGGGCGAAGGCATGGCTCAGGCGTTCCATCAGGCAACGGGCGCACCTACTGTTTCGCTCAGGCTCGCCACGACCTATGGGCCCGGTCGCGATCGTGGTTTCACTGCGGCGGGTACTCATGCTCTCAAGGCCGTGGCTCTGGGCGTACCCTTTGAGGTGCCTTACAAAGGGCACGAGCATTACCATTTCTCGCCCGATGTCGGAGCCGGCTTCGGGTGCGCCGTTCTTCATCCATTTTCCGGCTAT
>CALBIN010000295.1 GCA_937893275.1 uncultured Opitutia bacterium
CCTTGCAACCACTGATCGAAAGAGCGAGGTTTTCGGATCACGGGTAGCCATGGATTCCCCGACTGCTTGCAAGCCTCTGTCGCAATTCGCGACCACTTCCCCATCTTTGCATCTACCCTATGCTCCACTTTCGCAACCTCGCCATGTTCCGAAAATAACGGACTAATAAACGAAACTCCAAGTTCAGTAAGTTGCCGAACTATATCATCCATTCTTCCACCCTTTGGTAGAGAGACCCCGAGATCGAAAGCCGCTTGAGGTTTCTCGACCTGAACGGATTCAAGATTTTTTAGAACAACAACCCTTCCGTCCACATCAACGACCTCAGTCCGAAAAATTGACCCGCGACCGTCCAACACCTCGACAGCATGTCCCACTCCAACCCGTAAAACCCTGGAAAGATGACGACTGTCCTCTCCCTGCAAGCGAAACATGCCTTCCTCCGATGGAAGGTCATCCGGTACAAAGACTCGGTAGGTCCGGCTCATTTTTTGTCGAATGCGATTGACCATTCCTGTAGGAATCTGACAACGAGTACAACAAAAAGCACCGTCCATGGACGGTGCTCTTGTAACCAAACAATGAGATGAAGTCATTCAGTACTTCAGTACCATGAAAACGCACTTAATAAGACCGGCAGTTCACTTCGGCGTTCAATAAAGCTTCTAATCAGATGAGAATTTCAGGAGGGAAAGCTAAAGGCATAAAACTGAGGATACCAAAAGGCAGTCCCTTGCGACCTGCTGCAGAACCAGTTCGCGAACGGTTATTTTCCTCATTAGGAGATCTCGTGTCAGGTGCGAGATTCCTCGATCTCTTTGCAGGGACAGGTTCCTATGGATTGGAAGCACTCAGTCGTGGAGCCCAAAGCGGGGCCTTCATCGAGCAAGACGTCAACACGGCATCATGCCTTCGAAACAATCTGACCGCCGTATGTAAAAGCGCCAATGTTTCTCCGGAAAGTTTTGAAGTCATCAGTGGAGATGCCCTCCGAACCACACCTCGGCAATCAGGATCTTTCGACCTAATATTCGCCGACCCCCCCTACGCCATTCTCATGAAAATTGCTCCAAAGCTCTTTGCTCGGATACTTGGAGACGGTCTGGCAAACAAAAGTTCCCTGCTCATTTTAGAATTACCTGGTGAGGTGGAGCTAGATGCGGAAGGCTGGGAATGCCAGCGCCGACTTGGGAAAGCACGCAAGGGAGCACCCATTCTAGCTCTTTTTCGCCCGACTTCCGCCTAACCCTTCACCAGTACCCGGACGAAAGTATTCCCAGAGCGACAACGCTGGCAGTTTCTTCCCGAAGAACACGGGGACCAAGGTGGCGAAATTCGAATTCCGATTCTCTCAGCAGGTCACGTTCTCGGGCGGACCAACCGCGTTCAGAGCCAACGGCGAGCTGGCACGGAGTCCGCGGAAGTGCAGAATCAGTAAAATCCAGCGGTGAAGCGGCTTCATATACGTCGAGGACGAAACGACTACTGGAACGAGGTAATGCGGCAAGAGCGGCTTCAATAGTATGATGACGACTCACGACGGGAAGAAAGGAAGAGAAAGCTTGTTCGACTCCACGAAGGAGATGGCGACGCCACTCGCCGGAACTCCACAGTTTGCTGTCGGCATAGGAAGGCTCGCCTTTGTCGGTTCCAAAAAAGTCCATTGCCTCGACGCCTAAACTGGCTGCCTGCTGAAGAATTTTCCGAGCAGTCTGTGGTCTGGGAAGCCCGACGAGAAGACGAATGGGAATTCGATCGTCCTCAATGCTTTCTTGCCAAAGAAAGGAAAGGAGCAATCCAGCGGTACCGTCCTCCAAGATAGTCGCCTTGCCCTTGGGACCATTTACGACGGCAACGTCAAAGTCGTCTCCAGGCAGAAGCCTCAACACCTCTCTGACATGTGCGACCCGAGGATCTCCATTTGGCAAAAGAATCTCGTTTGCCTGATCTTCAAAGAGTAAAAGGTTCAAAGCGAAGCAAGCCAAAGAGTCTGGTAAGGCCTCAGCGCAACACCCTCCGGACCAATGGCGATATCGGAACCGCCTGCAAAATCACGAAGCTTTCCATCGGGAAAAAGTTCCTCGATGTGGATTGCTGCGGGAATAGGAACAGGAGCATTCGTAAAATTGAAGAGACAAATAACAGTTTGGGAACCATCGAGAGAAGTGCGCTCGACGGCAAACAAATCGGAACCGTATTCCTTAATGACCTGAGGGGCATCGGGATGAAAAGCAGGGCAGGATGCCCGACGTCGCAGCAAACGAGTCAACCAGTCGAATATCCGTGCACTTATGCATTCGGAATTTTCGAGAATGTCCGCAAGTTCCCCGTGTTCCCATTTTCGGCGGTTTATACTTCGGTTTTGGCCGGTTTCCTCAACACCTTGAATATCGTTTAGAGTCGCCGTGAGAGAATGAAAATAAACAGCGGGAATCCCTTGCATGGCAAGAGCCAACGCTTGGGAACAAAGGAAACGAGCTTCTCCAACTGCATCGTTTTCCGGTTCGGCAAGGGCGCCGAAGTAGGTGGCGTTTAATTCGTAGGGAACCTCGGAACCGTCTTCAAGCGACCTCATGGAAACAAGCCCCCCACGCGCCTCAACCTTTTCGGCAAGGGCAAGGATTTCTTCCTGTGAAAGTATGCCTTCGAGAGGGCGAACTCCGATTCCGTCGTGACTGGCGGTAAAGTTAAGGAAAGAGCAACCGCGGGGCGGAGGTGCCAAGTTGGACGCCCATTCAGTCAAATGAGCGGCAGTCCCATTTAGCAATCCATGCAAAACTAGAGGAGGGAGAGCGAACTGGTAAACCATGTGAGCCTCGTCACCTCCACCAAAATAACTTATGTTTTCATCGTGAGGAACATTGGTTTCCGTCAAGATAATGACGTCGGGGGCAATGACTTCCAGAAAGTTCCGCAAGAGCTTAACCACCTCGTGGGTCTTAGGCAGATGCAAGCAGTTCGTCCCGATTTCTTTCCACAGGAAAGCCACAGCATCAAGTCGCAGAATCCGGCTACCTTCGGAAACATATTTCATTATAATATCCAGAAACTCAAAGAGCAAATCGGGAGAACGCCAGTCAAGGTCGACTTGATCGGAGCTGAAAGTGGTCCATACGTGGCGTTCGCCATCGCGTGTGGAGGTAGGAGTCAGCAGAGGAGAGGAACGGGGTCTGACAACTGCGGTGAGATCGGCCTCGGGGTCTTCTTCTCGAATATAGTTGAGAGCGGGTTCAATCCCGGAGACATAATCCAGAAACCAGTCGCTTCCTGCGGAACAGTGATTGAGGACGAGGTCGAACATTAGATCGAATTCATCTGCAAAACTGCGAATGTGTTTCCAAGCACCGTAGCGCTCGTCCACTTCACGATAATCGACAACGGAAAAACCATCGTCGGAAGACCAAGGGTAAAAAGGTAGAAGATGTACTATGGAAAAGGCACCTTTCAAATGTTCGGCGCAAAAGTGGCGAAGAGAATCGAGGGGAACCTCGCCTTTTTGGGAAACCATGTCGGCATAGGTAATGAGGACCGCGTCCTTCTCGCTCCACAAACGCGCAGTCCGATGAGCATCGATTCCCACTCCATAGCGACCAAGGATGTGATAAAAACGCTCAAGCAATTGATCCGCGACGGTGGCTCCGTATAGCTTTTGAAAGCGACGGCGAATAGTCTTCAACTTGGAGTTGGAGACATGCTTCACGATGGACGAGATGCTGTTCATTTCAAACGACTAATAGCCTGTGAGGCTGGAGATAAAGGCTCGCAGGTTACTGCGAACGACAGAGTAGGAGTAAAACTGCCGAGCAATCTCGTAGTTGTGATTCACCATTTCGTTTCTGTAAGATTCGTTGTGGAGAACTTCTCGAACATGGTCGGCTAGGGATGGAGAAACGAAACCGTCCATTGTCAGCAGACGAAAGCCTTTGGGTTCGATGTCGCGGACAAAGATAGAGTAGCGATTGATCAAGATGGGTTTGCGGAAATAAACCGCTTCAAGAAGAGCATTGCCAAAGCCTTCGTATATGCTCGGGTAAGTAACGAAGTCAGCTTGAGGATAAAGGTCCCAAAGGGTGTACACCTTTCGTCCCTTCGAATCACGTTGCCGCACCTCGCCCACTCGATCGGCGACCAAGCGCAGGTCTACGCCTTCTTCTTTGGCGAGTTGCTCGAGCATCCTATAATACTCATAACCCTCGTCACCTGCTTCATGAGAAATGACTAGTTTGCACTTTGGGTTTTTGAGAAGACTCACCAATTTGATTGATTGCTCGATCCCTTTGCGAGGGACAACCCGAGTTGGCTGAAGAATGAAAAAATCATCCGGATCCAACCCCAACTCCTGCCGCACGTCGTCGGCGTAGTCGTCGGGAGGCGCAGGTGGGTTGTCGAAATCAAAGACATTGGGAATCACCAAAGAAGAAATGCCCTTCCGGAGGGCCAGTTGCTCCTGAGCTTCCTGATTAATTACCACATCGCGCATATTCGCAAGATCAGGGGGAAAGGACATATCCAGATATTCGGGCACTGCATTCACGGAGAACCGCGTGCGCTCCCAGTAGAAATCATGGTGGTGGGCAATGGCCGGCATGCGGGTCTCGGAGAGAAACTCCGTTAGGGCAATCCCCAAGGGAACGTGCATCGGAATAGCCAGCACGTTTTGAGGAATCAGAATGTCTATCTCGAACTTCTCTACGAATTGATAAAGGGTACCCTTTAAGTATTCCGAAAGATCCCTGATTCGTTCGGTCAGAAGACGACTGCGACGCTCGGATCCCCATATCCGTTCGTTTATCCACTCGTTCTCGGAAAATCCGAAGTAAGCCTCGGGCACGACATGACTGATGTCAGCTTCACGATCACTTTTGCCACTGTACCAAAAGCTGACGTGTCGATCTTCCCAAAGAACCTCCGCCCATTTGGCGCTCTCGAGAGAAACCCCGTCCTGCCCCGCAAAACGAGTTGAGACAAATCCGATTTTTTTTGACATGAGATGCTACAAAAGTCGCTCTTGTAGCGACTTGAGTAAACCCATGTCCAAATGACCAAAGTTTTCAACAACAAAGACCTCTCGAAAACTTTGACGTGGCCGGTTAGGCTCCTTTTTCCTAAAGGCAAGGAAACATGGAGAGCAAAATTATCAACGGCGAAGAAATTCTTACCAAACTCTTGGAGGAAATCCCCGGACAAGTCGAAAGGCTAAGTGAAGTTCGAGAAGAACTTCTCGCGAACGCAGTTCTGTTAGGCGAGATCCCTTCCCCTACCTTTGGCGAGGAAGACAGGATACGCTTCGTAATCGATCGATTTCGGGAGAACGACTTAGTTGGACCCACCATCGATGATTGCGGAAACGCCTCGGCTCTTCTCCCCGGTTCCGATGGAGAAAACACCATTCTCGTCATGGCTCACGCCGACAATGTCTTTGATCACGAAACCAATCACGCAATGTGCGTAAGTTCAGACAGAATCACAGGTCCGGGCATCGCGGACAATGCCATCGGTCTCTCCTCCATTCTCACGCTCCCCACACTCCTCGACTCACTTGGGCTCAAACTTAAGGACGATCTCCTTCTTCTCGCCAATGTCAAAAGCCTCGGTCGAGGAAATCTCGAAGGCGCCCATCACTTTCTGGAAACCACCCAACGGCCGTTTCGAGCCGGCATCTGCGTGGAAGGGGCGACACAAGGACGCTTGAGCTACTCCGGCCTAGGTGCCTTGCGATGCGAGATCAGCTTGCGAATCCCAGGCGATTACGACTGGAACCGATTCGGAGCTTCCGGGGCCATCGCCCACCTTTCTCGCTTAGTCGGGCGAATCATGGAAATACCGGTGCCTCGAGAGCCAAAGACAAGTGTCGTTTTTGGCGGACTCCGTTGCGGATCCACCTACAACACCGTTCCCAAACGCGGCTCGCTTCGCTTCGAAATCACTAGCGAGGCCGACACCGTAGTGACCGATCTGGAGAACCAAGTCCGAGATCTCTCCGAGGAGTTCTCCTTGGAATCCGGAACGGAAGTAAAACTTGAAATCGTGGCACGACGCCCCAACTGCGGTATTCCCTTCTCCCATCCATTGGTCAAGACTACCCGTGCAATCATGGACTCGCTCTCAATCACTCCCAAGGTGGACCCAAGTACGGGAGACCTAAACGCAATCGTCCAAGCAGGTCACCCCGGCGTAACCCTCGGGCTCACCACTGCCGAAAACCTTCGCGACGAAAACGAGAGCATACTTCTGGAACCACTATTCAAGGGTCTTGCTCAGCTTATAGCACTCCTAAGAGCTATCGATGAGGGACTTTGCGACGCATGACGGACGACACAAAAAGCTGGCTGGAACAAAACACCTTCCACCACAGCGATTTCTGGGATCTCCGTAAGCTAGTCGAGGAAAAGGAGCGGAAGGGCCTTACCATCTCTCTCTGCATTCCGACTCTCAACGAGGAAAAAACCATCGGAAAAGAAGTCCTTATTCTCCGCTCGGAATTAATGGAGCGATACGGATTGGTAGACGAGTTTGCCGTGATCGATTCAGGATCAGACGACCGTACGAGAGAGGTGGCGTCCGCTTACGGCGCCGACGTTTACCTTGCCGCCGACATTCTTCCGGATATGGGCAACAAACGCGGCAAGGGCGAGAATCTGTGGAAAGCCATCTATCAGCTGAAGGGAGACGTCATCTGCTACGTCGATGCCGACATCTCCAACATTCACCCTCGCTTCGTCTACGGACTAGTGGCTCCGCTGATTCGATGTGACGAAGTAAAATACGTAAAAGCATTTTATGACCGACCGCTAAACTACTCCTCCGGCCTACGACCCAGTGGTGGCGGACGCGTCACGGAGATACTGATCCGACCTCTCTTTTCCTTGTTCTACCCCGAGTTGACAAATGTCATCCAACCCTTGTCGGGAGAATACGCCGCCCGCCGAGAAGTCTTGGAGCGCATCCCCTTTCCCATCGGCTACGGCGTTGAAACAGCTCATCTACTGGACCTCTATCAAGAATACGGGATTGAAGCGTTTGCCCAGACGGACCTCGATCGCCGGGTACACCGGAATCAGACAACCAACGCGCTTGGGAAAATGAGTTTCGGGATCCTCCAGACCTTTCTCAATCGCTTGCGATCTCATGGTCGTATCGACCAACTGCCTGATATGGAGACCATCTACAGGCAGTTCGAAGTCGAGGAAGGTCACTATCGACAACTCACTCACAAAGTAGTGGAAGAGGAACGCCCACCAATGATCGAAGTAGAAGCCTACCTTGCTCGACGCAAGCTATCCAAACAATCGTAGAGTCAAACACCGACACTTTGAAGATTGCCGTCGTCCATTATCATCTTGAACCCGGCGGTGTAACCCGAGTCATCGAAAACACCTTTGACGCTTTCGAGAAATCTCCGGAAAGACCTCACTTCGTTGTTCTTTCGGGTCGCCCTTATTTCGGCCAAAAAATAAAAGACACAGCCGTTATCGAAGGGCTCGATTACAGCAATCCCTCACAGGTTACGGACGCAACCCACCTGCGAGAAAGTCTCGAAAAAGCCGCAAGAGAAAGTCTTGGAACGGCACCCGACTTGTGGCATGTGCACAACCACTCTCTCGGGAAAAACTTCGCTTTGACCGAAGCCATTTACCAGTTGGCCGAACGCGGACATCCGCTACTGCTTCATATTCACGACTTCGCGGAGGATGGGCGACCGGGAAACTATCGCGCCCTCTCAACAGTTCGCAATCGCCTCTACCCTGCGGGTTCTCATATTCGATACGCCGCGCTCAATCGACGTGACCACCATTTCTTAGCAGATCTGACTTCCGGCCATCCTCCCGCACTCCTCCTCCCAAATGCCATTCCCGAACCCGCGCATGCTAAGTCGGCTTGTGAAAAAGTCGATCTGCCCGAACAGTTGCACCTTTACCCCGTGCGAGCGGTTCGACGGAAAAACCTCGGCGAACTAGCACTCCTAGCCGCCGCCCATTCCGATCTTCATTTCGCGAATAGTCTCGGGCCAACAAATCCTGAATTCCGTCCTAAATACGAAAGATGGAAGGCCTTTTCCGTCGAACGGAATCTGCCTCTCACTTTTGGCATTTGCGAAAACCCAGACCTTTCCTTCTCCGAAGTAGTAAACGCCTCACAGGCTCTCGTAACCACAAGTGTAGCTGAGGGTTTCGGATTGGGATTTCTCGAGCCTTGGACCTTTGGGAAAAACCTGTTCGGGCGAAACATTCCCGAAGTCACGGATGACTTTGCATCCTTGGGTCTAGAACTAGATCACCTTTACTCCCGGATGGAGCTCCCCCTCGACCTTCTCCCGGGACAAGAAATTGAAAACCGAATCGCCTCGGCACTAAAGAAGCTTTACTCCGACTACGAACGCCCCCTCCCGGAAAAAGCCTTGGATATGGCACAAAGTTCCATTTGCCAGAATGGGAAAGTTGACTTTGGTCGTCTCGATGAACCCTTTCAGGAAATTCTGATTTCCATCGTCGCCGACAGCCCCGACCTCGCTAGTGGAATCCGGGCTCAAGCCAACCTCGGGAACCTTACGAACAAGATACTGGCAGCGAACTTTTCTGCAGTTCGCAAAAACTTTTCTCAGCATGCTTATGCCGAGCGTTTATGGACAGTCTACAACGAACTGGCAGCTTCCAAACATGATACAGTGCAAAACCTGAACGGGAATGTTCTTCTAGATCATTTTCTAAACCCAACACGAATAAATCTCCTGCGGACAGAGTGACGCCCAAGGCATCACCAACTTTATGGCGCCAAGCCCAAACCAGATGCGAGCAAGCGGATGAGATTAACCAAATCGGGTTCTTGCCAAGTTCCTTCAACGACAATCGGTTCCAGCTTCAATAACCGATACCCCATCTCCTGCTTGCCTTCCGATAGCATGCCGGCTGCACCCAAGATTAATCCGAGGTTTCCTTTCGCCCCAATTGTCAGTGAAAGCTTTTGTTTGCCGGTCTTAAAAACTTCGCCCGCACCTCGAACAAAGAAATCGTCGGCGATTAGAAATACTTCCTGAATCTCTACTTTGCCTTCGATGGTACGCCGGACACGTAGTCTAGCCTCCACGACATTAAACTCGGCAGGCAAAAGACACAAACGACTTAGAATCTCGCTCTTGTCATTAGCCAAAATAGGTTCGACGCCCAATACTCGAGCGAAACTCTCACGCAAACTGTCCAGTCGAGCTGACCCGTTTGCCTCGGGCAAGGTAGTCAGAGAACAAGCCTTTACCACGGCATCGACCTCACCAACAAAACCGAATTCAGGAACAAAAGATCCGTTAGCCTCCCAATCGAGCAATCCATTCAACCGTAAAAACGACTCCTCGAACAAACCGACTCGGCTCGCATTCCAATCTCTTCCGGAAATCAGCAAATTGTCCAGAGCCGGAGTTAATGCATCATCATCACTCCATCCCAAGCGACCTCTACACATGATGTTTCCTCCTCCGGTTTCACCCTCAATCCGGATGTCGAAGACACCTGAATCAGAGGCATTCGCCTCTCCAGTCACTTTAGCTATAGATAGATTATCGCCAAGCTTAAGGAATCCGAGGTCCAGTTGCCAATTTCTCGAAATCATCCCAATGAATTCTCCCAAGTTCCGGGGAGAACCTTCAGCATCTTCAGGAGAAAAGCAAAGTAAGAAAGAAGCCAAGTCTAGGGCGACCAAGTTCTCCCCCGTTAGTTTGGCAGAAGAAGAATCAGGAGAAAAATCGACTTCCACCACGGTTGGTGCAGACCGCCCCTCCAACCGTAGTCCGACCCACTTGGAAAAGTCGTGCAAATCCCCTTCCCCGGTCACGCGAAGTCCAGCCTTGAAGGACGGCGGCTTACCTCCTTCATGGAGAAGAGCCCCTTGCCCGGAAAGAAATCCGTCCATCTCGATTGATAACTTTTCTCCAGAACGCACTTTGAGATTGTTTGTTCGTAATCGCCCCTCCGAAAGATTCCGAAATGCGGGTAAGCCGATTGTTGCTAATTTAGTCAAGTCCGCATCAAAGTTGGCGGACTGCAACTGGGTTACCACACTTGCGTTTGCTTCTTCGTCCCTAACCAGAGTCAACGCAATGTCGCCCGTCGCCATTTCAGTTCCCTCGACAAGTAAGTGCAAGTCGGACAATTCCAGTTCACCTCCCCCTTCGGGTAGAGAAAGAAATTTGAGGACTGTGCGTAAGTCCAGGTTTTCCCCCACCATCTTTGAATTATGAAAGACGCGTCCATGATCCACTGCGATCCGATCTGAACGGAATCCAAGTCTACCGTCCTCGAAAAGAACCGTGCCGTTCCCTTCAAATAGGTCCCCTTGGAACCAACCGCTCCGCCAATTGAGCAAACCGTCCACAGGAAATTTCTTGACCGAAAGCCGTAAGAGCTCGGCATCTTTTTCCTCTACTGCAGCAAGTCTCGGTTTCCCATTGTGAAAGGACACTCTCAAAGGACCTAACCCTTGAGCATGGAGCTGACGCTCTCCCGAGGTGGTGGAAAGGCTTCCCTCAAAGACATTCAACTCCAGTGCCCCCCTTTTCCAACCGCCTGCCAACTTAACTTTTCCTTGGGCGCCTAATTGCCCGAAGACTTCCCCGAAACCGCTGGACGGGAAAAGATTCCCAAGCATTTCCGGTCCCAATTCACATTCAAGGGAAAAGGACACTGGGATCTCTTCGTCATAAGAAAAGATTCCCTCGAACATTCCCGAAACCTTCGCCCAGTCTTCTCCTTCTCGCCTCAAATCGACATGAGTAAATCGAGACAAAACGCCATCGGCATCGAACTCGGCATCTAATTCACCGGAGAAGAAAACCGCAGGGGGGAAATAGGTCGAAAATCTACCAAGGCGAAATCCATCAGCGATAACACGCATCAACGCTTTTTCCCGCCCAACTTGCCAAGGTTGCATAGATTGAAGTTGAAGTCTTTCACCTAATTGGTCCGACACTTCCGCTGATATTTCAAGAACACTCAAAGTATCGTTTGAATCCAACAAGAAGCTCGCCGTGGCATCAGTCTTAACAACGCCTTCGTCGCGAAACAGAAAAGACGACACTTCCGACGACAAAGCAACATCGGTCTCGATGGAGTTAGTCGACGGATGCCAAACAATCTCCCCACCGACTGAAGCTTGGGCGTTAAACAAGGCTACAGCGGGAAAATAAGGGACGAGATCAGCTCCAACCATAGAAGCATTCCAGTCCCCTGAAAATTCAGTTTCTCCAGAAAGACGTTTCACTTCAAGATTTAGTAAAGGGATTTCCTTGTCCCCGACACACAAGGAAAGACCCTGAGAAGAAGCAGAAGCAAAAGCTTGTAGCTGAGCACTTTCCGAAAACGATATGTCCAGATTCAAATTGCCTGAATCTCCACTACCGGACCTTTCCCAAAGAAATGTTCCGCTTAGTTTTTCTCTCGTGGGCAAACTCAAAGGAAGCAATTGCCTAGTGATGTTTGCATCGATCGAAAAAGGAAGACGGGCCGCACCCCCGAAGTCTGGCAAACGTCCCTGAAGCTCAAAAGGAAAAAGTGCTCCGGCAAACTCGAATTGGCCTTCTACCGAAAGGGATTCAAGAGCTGAAAGCTCATCATCCTTGCGAGTCGCCTCCATCCACTCCCAAAATGCCTCAGCGGATCGCTTGCCTTCAACAGCCTTAATCCGTAAGTTTGTTACCTGAAGAATCTTGATCGAGGAAGACTTTCCGAACCACCACTCCATCGGAAAATAAGAGAAGTATACTCTTGGAGATTCTGCCTCAATAAATGGTCCTGAGAGGTGGATCGAACGAATCTCCCCCTCACCCCAGGTGAGGTCCATATCGTCAATCTCTACATCTATCTCGCCAAAATAAATGCGAATCGAATCTTCTACGCGCGAAGGCAACCAATAACCAAACACCACCCACCAGACAAGGCATCCGAGCAAGATGGAACCAAGTCCCAGTTTTAAGTGGATAGCCCTCATAATACGCTTAAACGCCTAGTAGGCGCTAGCGATTGGCTTCACAAGTTAATGAGGAAAGACAGTAACCCTTCTAGTCAATGACGAATGCATATATTTAACGCATTACTTCCGGCTCTGCTCGTGGAAACGCTTCTCCTTGACCTTGGTGGCTTCCTTTCCAACGCGATCGCGTAAATAGTACATGCGGGCACGCATCGTAACGCTTTCACGATCCACCTCAACTTTGTCGATAAGAGGTGAATGCACAGGAAAAACCCTCTCCACACCAACGCCCGAGGCAATCCGACGCACCGTAAAGCTTTCGTGGATCCCGCCACCCTTGCGGGCGAGAACAATACCAGCGAAGATTTGAATACGTTCCTTTTCTCCTTCCCGTACACGCACATGCACCTTTACGCCGTCGCCCACCTTGAAGTGATCTCGACCTTCCTTGAGTTGTTCTTTTGTGATTTCTTCGATTATGGTATCGCTCATTACAATTCCTCTGTTAATTTAAAAGATCAGGTCTACGCTCTCGGGTTTTTTCGGCCATTCGTTCCTCTCGCCAGCGGGCGATAGCTCCATGATCCCCCGACAACAAGACTTCCGGAACCTTCATCCCGCAAAAATCGGCAGGACGAGTATATTGAGGAAAACTAAGACGCCCTCCCGTAAAACTGTCTTGTGAAAGGGAATCTTCTTCCCCCAAGACTCCGGGAACAAAACGAGAAACGGAGTCAATTAAAGTGGCGGCGGCCAAGGCTCCATTGGTAAGAACAAAATCGCCAACGCTGATTTCGCGATCGACAAGTTCGTCTCGAACACGCTGATCAACGCCTTCGTAATGCCCGCTTAGAATAATCAAATGACTTTCCTCAGCCAACTCTTGGCACACTTCACGACAAAGTGATTCTCCGTCAGGAGCCATGTACAAGACTTTGGAATCAGGGCTACGAAGTTCCTCGACTGCGGCAAAAATCGGTTCGGGTTTCAACACCATGCCGGCACCACCCCCAAATGGTCGATCGTCCGTTATTCTGTGACGACCTTCGGCCCAGTTGCGAAGATCAAGCGACTGGATGTCAATCAGACCGTGCTCGCAGGCTCTTCCTATCATGCTCTCGCTGGTAAAACCATTCAAGGTTTCGGGAAAGAGCGACAACACGTCGAATCTCAAAGGCTCGTACATCACGCGAATCATTGGATCGTAATAACATTCTTGCGATGATCAGCGGGCAGAAGAATCCCCGAATCAGTCTTTGGACTTTTCTTCCTCGCCTCCGCCATCGCTTTCTTCTTCGGCAGTGGTTTCATCTTCAGTCGATGGCTCCTTGGCACTGTCAGCGGCGGCATCATCTTCGGCGGGTGTATCAGTAGATTCAGCTTCGGGTTCCTCCTCGCTTACTGACTCTTCCGCAACCTCTTCCTCGGAGGAATCTGCGGAACTGTCTTCGGCTACTGGTTCCTCGTCGGTCGATGCCTCCTCGGAGTTATCTTCGGCGGCATCACCTTCAGCGGGTGCATCAGTAGATTCAGCTTCGGGTTCATCCTCGCTCACTGATTCTTCTGCAACCTCTTTCTCGGAGGAATCTGCGGAACTGTCTTCGGCTACTGGTTGCTCGTCGGTCGATGCCTCTTTGGCACTGTCAGCGGCGGCATCATCTTCGGCGGGTGCATCAGTAGATTCAGCTTCGGGTTCATCCTCGCTCACCGATTCTTCCGCAACCTCTTCCTCGGAGGAATCTGCGGAACTGTCTTCCGCTACTGGTTGCTCGTCGGTAGCAGGTTCTTCATCAACTGGCGAATCCTCGGATTCCGCAGTCTCGCTCTCGGCATCACCATCAGGAGCAGTTGCCTCCGAAGAGGTTTCGCTTACAACTGCCTCTTCAGCTGCGGCAGGTGCTTCAACGGGCGATTCAGCAACTGCATCGGCAGGGGCGTCACCAGTCGAGTCATCCATGGATGGAGTTGTAGTCGCGCCTTTCAAGCGTCGAGCAGCTTTACTTTGAGAGTTTTTCTCTGCACGAGCAAGCCATGCTTCAGGATCCAAACGACCTTGGCGTATTAGGCTGCGTACGGTGTCAGTGGGTTGGGCTCCGACGCCTAGCCAGTGGTCGATACGCTCCATCTTAAGCTTGAGTTCATCCTCCCTAGCATGACATTGAGGATCGTAGGTTCCAAGTATTTCAATGAACCTACCATCGCGCGGGGCAGTGACCTCGGTCACGACCATTCGATAAAAAGGGGCGTGCTTAGCCCCGTGTCTCTGTAAACGAATTTTAAGCATGTTTCCGCTTTGAAGTTACGGTTTCCTGTTAGGGAGAAAGGAGGAAAAAAAATATTATTTGTAGGCCGACGTCAATGGGAATCGCCAATGGAGAAGAACTCAGATGAATAAACTACAACTCTGTTTTCCGGCCACTAAAATAGTCGGCAGAAGGTTTGCCTTTGCTTAAACGATCGTTTAAATAGAAACTTCATAATGGCGGAAGAACTCAAAAAGTCGGCGACTCGGGCAGCAGGAACGAAGGTTCGCATACTAACTGCAGCCGAACATCTGTTTACTGCTCGGGGCTTTGCCGGAGTAACGATGAGGGAGGTCGCTCGCCGATCGGCTACGAACGTGGCGTCGGCACACTATCATTTTGGATCGAAAGAAGGCCTGGTAATCGAAATGCTGAGACACCGCATCGCCCCGATCAACGCGGAACGCCTCCGTTTGCTCGACGAGGCTAAACACCAGTCCGGAGGCAAGCCGCTGGAACCCATCGTCATATTCACAGCCTTACTGCTTCCGATTGGACAAGCCGCGACCGGATCCAAAGGCCCGGACTCGAGATTCATGCAGTTGGTAGGAAGAAGCTTTACGGAACCAGCCAGTTTTCTTGAAAAGGTGCACCGTCGACTTTTTCAAGAGTTATCAGATATTTTCATGGTTGAATTGAGGCGGAGTCATCCGGATGCGCAGGAGGAAGACTTGTTTTGGAATTTACACTTTGTAGTGGCAACCATGCTCGGAGCTTTGGCTAACCACAGAAGGTTGGCTCCATTCTCAGGCGGCCTCTGCAAAGATAAGGACGTGGCTGAGATGATTCAGCGGTTGATCGTGTTCGCGGCCGGCGGATTTGCCTCAAGTATTGAAAATATAAAACCAAGGTCTAACTAGTGAAGATCGTCGCCATAACGCTCGCAATTATGCCTGCCTTAACCGGATGTTTGCCAAAAGGCGACCGCTCGCCGGCCCCGGACCTTAGCCCTCCCCAAAGTTGGTCGACTCCGACTTCCGTCTCCATCGACGCCAACGTCACCTATTGGACGCAGGGTTTCGGGGATGCAAACCTGACCTCTCTAGTTCGAGAGGCATGGGCAAACAGCCCCGATCTTTCGGGCACATTCCGGATGGTTGAGATGGCCCGCGAACAAGCTGTCATGGTGGGAGCTGATCGCCTGCCGCAAGCCGGATTGGCTATTTCGGGAACTCGCAGCAAACGCAACTTGGTGGGCTTCCTTCCGGGGAACAACAATTCCTTTACCTCCGAAAACTATGGTCTGAACATGAACGTGAGTTGGGAACTGGACTTGTGGGGCAAGCTAAGTGATTCCCGAAAAGTGGCAGAAACCACATGGGAAGCATCAGTCGAGGACTATCGAGCAGCCCGCCTGTCACTTGCCGGACAAGTAGCCAAGGCATGGTACTCCGCCATAGCGGGCAGGCGCCAAGTCGAGCTCGCTTACGAAACCGAGCAATCGCACGCCAAGAACGCGTCCTACATCGCAACACGTTTCGAACGAGGACTCGCCAATGCTCTCGACCATAACCTCGCCCAAGCTACACTTGCATCGACTCGAGCCAATCAAGTGCGCAAAAAACGACAATTGGACTTGGCCATTCGAACTCTGCAAACCTTGCTCGGGCGTCACCCGGACGGTAACGCTACACTCCCCCCCGACCTATCCGAACCCCAAAATGCGCCACCGATTTCCCCTCCGACCCAAACATTGGAACAACGTCCGGACCTCCGTGCAAAACGTTTGCGGATGAAGGCAGCCGGCCTTGAAAAAACCATTGCTCGAAAAAACCTTTTGCCATCCCTCTCTCTCACAGGTGGACCGGGAAGTCGCTCACAAGAGTTCAATGACTTGCTCGACCAGCAATTCCAGATATGGAGCGTAACGGGTAACCTCATGCAACCCATTTTCCAAGGCGGACGCCTTCGGGCAAACGTTCGCCGAACAGAAGCGGTCCGCCTTGCCGTCATGGACTCCTACAAAGCCGCAGCACTCAATGCGTTTCGAGAAGTGGAAACGACCCTTGCCGCGGAAAGCCTGCTGAAGGAAGAAGAAACCCAGCTGGAGGAAGCGGCAAAGGCGGCATTGACGGCGGCTGACCTTAGTTGGGAACGATACCAACGCGGACTCGAAGGAATCTTTGCAACTCTAGAATCCCGACGGCGGGCATTCGAGGCAGAAAGCCGCCTTGTTTCGCTTCGGCGCGAACGGCTCCTCAATCGCATTGACTTGCACTTAGCCCTTGGAGACGAGGCTCTCCCTGACAATCCATGAAGAAATATATTTTACCTCCCCTCGTGTTGGGCGTATCCGGAATCGTAGCATGGGTGCTCATCGCCTTGAAACCGGAACCCAAACGCAGTGCCCCCCCCACCAATGAACCCGTAGTGGAATTCATTCTAGCCGAACGAAAAACTCAGCGAGTCTTCGTGGATGCATTCGGTACCGTTCGCCCGCGCACCAGCACCACCTTGCTGGCAGAGTCTCCCGGAGTAATCGAAGCCGTGGCGCCCTTCGCAGAATCAAATCGTTCCGGCACCCCGGCATCCTTCCGACCGGGTGGATTCTTTGAAAAAGGCGACTTGCTGGTAAAAATCGAGGATCTAGATCATCGTGCGGTTAAGGCAGATGCCGAAGCTTACCTTCGGGCAGCCCAACTACAGTTGGAACAAGAACTGGCTCTATCCGAACAGGCAAAAGCGGAATGGGAGCTAGACAGGGATTGGGCTGATGCTCCGGAACTCGTGAAACGTCTACCCCAGATTCGAAAAGCCGAAGCCGACGAAAATGCCGCGAAGGCACGCCTCGCCCAGGCTTTAAGAAACCTACAAAGAGCAAGTGTTCGTGCACCCTTTCGCGGACGCGTCTTGGAAACAATGGCGGACATTGGCCAAAGAGTAGGTGGCGGAACATCAGCCGCACTGGCGAAGGTCTACGCCTTGGACATGGCGGAAATCGATCTGTCGCTCAGTCGATCCGAACTCGATCTGCTGAACTTCGGAGACGGGGCGAATGGATTGGGCGAAAATCCTGAAGTGCAACTTCTTAACAAAGAGCAAAGCTTCACGCACCGAGGAAATCTCGATCGATCCGAGGGCACGGTAGATCCAAGAACGCGTCTCACTAACGTGGTCGCCAGAATTGAAGGAGCGTTCGCCGACCCGTACTCAAGCAAAGAGCCGAACTCCCCTCCTCCACTCAGCCCTGGTGAGTTCGTAGAGGCACGATTATTTGGCCCAAACGTCGAAGTCTTTGAAATCCCTCGTTCGGCCTTTCGCGAAAAGAACACGCTGCTAATTATCGACGATAAAAACCGAATCGAAACCCGCAGAGTTTTGACGCTTAAGCAAACGCGTAATTTCGTCTGGGTTACAGACGGTTTGCGAAACGATGAACGAGTTTGCCTTACCCCACTGGACATTGTGCTCAAGGGGATGAGGGTTCGCCTCGCCTCGGAAAAAGAGGACAATAACGGCACACTGCCATGATTGCTTGGTTTGCCAAAAACGGGGTAGCTGCGAATCTCCTTATGGGAGTCATTCTCGTGGCGGGGTTCTTCTCCGTTAGAAACCTCAAAATGGAGATGTTTCCGGAGTTTGATTTAGACCTGATAACCGTCACCACGCTCTATCCCGGGGCAGCTCCCGCTGAAGTGGAGGAGGGAGTGTGCAAGCAAATCGAGGAGAAGATCTGGGATCTTGTGGGGATAAAGGAACTCAACTCATATTCCAGAGAAAACGTCGGCGTGGTTTCCATCGAAGTAGCGCGGGGGAAGGATACGGAGCAGGTCGCAGATGAAGTAAAGGTGAGGGTGGACGCCATCGCAAACTTTCCCGAAGAAGCGGAAAAACCATTGGTGGAGGTGGTAACCAGCAAACGTCGTGTAATGGCGGTGGCCATTCATGGCGACTGCGACGAGAAGACCTTGCGCTTTCTTGCCGAACGCATGCGCGACGGACTGACCGCCATCCCCGGCATCACCCAAGTAGAGATCGCAGGCATTCGAAAACCGGAAATCGGAATAGAGGTATCCGAGCGCTCCCTTCGGGAACATGGCTTGAGCTTCAACGAAGTGGCTACGGTGCTGCGACGTTCATCCGTAGATGTTCCCGGAGGCGTGGCCAAGACTGCGTCCGGCGAAACTCTACTACGAGTCACCGGCAAGGCACGAGTTGGACGCGAGTTCGAGGAAATAGAATTACTCACATCGAAAAAGGGTGCGAGCGTCCCTCTTCAAGACGTGGCTTCAGTCTCCGACGGTTTCGAGGATAAATCGCTGTACACCCTTTTCAAAGGTCAACCTGCGGTTACGCTTCGCGTCTATCGAGTCGGCAGACAAAGCCCACTGGATATTTCCGATAAGGTAAATGCATTCGTGGAGTCCAAGCGTTCCGAACTACCGGAAGGGATCGAACTAACGGTTTGGCAAGATAGCTCATACTACCTACGAGGTCGCCTGCAAATGATGATTGAAAATGCCATACTGGGTTTAATTCTGGTGTTTTTCGTTCTTTCCCTATTCTTACGCCCCTCACTGGCAATGTGGGTAGCCTTGGGCATACCGATTTCCTTTTTTGGGGCCTTTGCCTTGATGGGGCCGATGGGCACGTCCATCAATCTCGTCTCCCTATTCGCCTTCATCGTAGTTCTTGGCATCCTAGTGGATGATGCCATCGTAGTGGGAGAATCCGTGTACTCTAGAGGACGGGCGGGCGAACCTTCTCTCAAAGCCGCGATTTCGGGGGCTCATGATGTAGCAGTTCCCGTTACCTTCGCAGTGCTCACGAGTATCGTGGCATTTATCCCCATGCTCTTTCTGCCAGGCTGGTTGGGCAAACTGATGAAGGATATTCCCTTGGTCGTGATCCCCGTATTGCTTTTCTCTTTGGTGGAGTCTAAACTCATCTTACCGTTCCATCTCTCATTGTGTAAGTTCAACAAATCTCCACGTAATTTTCTCTCTCGGATACAGGAAAGAGTAGCCACAGGGCTAGAACGCTTCATTGAGAAGTTCTACTCCCCCTTTCTCGACAAGTGCCTCACCCACCGTTACCTCAGCCTATCGATATTCGTTGGTCTCTTCGCCATTACAATGGGGTTAATCCTCGGCGGGCACGTCCCTGCAATCCGGGGGATTCCTCCAGTTCCCTCGGACTACATCTCGGTCAAGCTTACCATGCAAGAAGGCATGCCCGCCAATTCGACTGAAAAAGCCTTGCAGGAAATGGAGCGGGCACGGCTCGCCGTAGTCGAGCATCTTGAATCAAAAGGTGAACCGAATCCGTTCCGACATTCGATGCTGACGATGGGAGCGCAACCCTTCTCAGGAGGACCAGCGGGTTCTCGCGCTGCTCCCGAGGCTTCCCACTTCGGGGAAATTTCAGTGGAGTTGATAAAATCCGAAGAAAGAAGTCGTTCCGCGCCAGAGATTTCAGCCCTCTGGCGAGAAAGGTTGGGCCCATTGCCGGGTATGAAGCAATTAAGATTTCTTGATGTTGCGGCAGGAGGCCGAGCCGTGGCAATCGACTTAGAGGTTTCAGGGTTAGACATTGATCAAATGACCGCTGCCGCTGAAGAAGTGAAAGCTAAATTACGAAATTTTTCGGGACTGTTCGACATATCCGATACTCATGCCGGGGGAAAACGAGAATTGAAATTAAAGCTAAAACCTGAAGGAAGAGCCCTAGGATTGACCCAGTCCGACCTTGGTCGTCAAGTGCGCCAAGCCTTCTACGGCGAGGAAATCCAGAGAATCCAACGCGATCGAGATGAAGTTAAGGTGATGCTAAGATACCCGAAGGAGGAAAGATCCAGTCTCGCCTCCCTTGCCGCCCTTCGCATTCGCGCGCCCGGCGGCATCGAAACTCCATTAGAGGCGGTGGCATCCACCGAGTTCGGACCAGACTCGCCAACCATCCGTCGTGCAAACCGTTCGCGAACTGTAAACATACAAGCATCGGCCAACAGAGCGATCGCCGATGTTTCCGCCATCGAGGCGGAATTGGAAAAAGGTTTCATACCCCAGATCACCGAAAAGTATCCGGACCTACGCTTCTCCTTCGTAGGAGAACGGAAACAGCAACAGGAAACTGATTCCGGCCTCGGGCAGGCCGCAGGTATCGCCCTATTCGTAATCTACGGTTTACTCGCAATTCCCTTCCGATCTTATCTTCAACCCTTCCTTGTGATGTCGGTAATTCCATTTGGTCTAATAGGAGCGGTGTTAGGCCACTTGCTATTCGGCATTACGATTAGCCAGCTTTCGATCTTCGGTTTGGTCGCCCTGACGGGAGTGGTGATAAACGACAGTCTCGTGCTCGTTCACTGGGTGAACAGCAGGCGAGCGGAAGGTATGCACATGGCGATTGCCGCCCGGAAGGCGGGGTCCGCCCGCTTCCGCCCCATCCTGCTCACCTCGCTGACGACCTTCGTGGGACTGCTCCCCGTCCTCTTCGAGCGCAGCCTGCAGGCTCAGTTTCTCAAGCCCATGGCCATTTCGATCGGTTTCGGCGTGCTCTTCGCCACCTTAATCACGCTGATCATGGTGCCCGCCCTTTATCTCGTCTTGGAAGACTTGAGGGATTGGATGCGGCGTTTTCTTAAATACCTCGGTTGGAGCAAAGAGGAAGAAAGCCCCTCGACCACCAGCGTCATCCCGAGTTAGTCACCCTTTTCGCCCGAGGCCAAGAGGGTCTCGAAATGGGGTTCCTCGTGCTCGCGGGTCACGACTTCGGCTGAGACTTTACGGAAACCAGCTGCACGGAGCATGCGATAGAGATCGTTCTCGGAAAAGCCAAGCCATCGATCGGCGTATAGCTCACGGGCCTTCTCGAAAGTATGTTCCTTGAGGTCGAGGACGATGACCTGACCCTTAGGTCGAAGAATACGAAAGGCCTCGGCGAGGGCCACTTCGGGACGCTGGGCATGGTGGAGGGACTGACTCATGAGGGCCAAATCAACGGAACCATCAGGTAGCGGAACCTTCTCAATGTCACCGTGCTTGTAAGCGAGGTTGGTGAGCCCGTTCTTCCGCGCAAGTTCCTTGCCAACACGAACCATGCTGCGGGAACTGTCGATGCAGTGTATCTTCTTCGCCCGACGGGCGAGAAGCTGGGACAGCATGCCTTCGCCGGCGCCTAGATCAGCCACCACGATTTTGGGAACAAGCCGCAACAGGAAATGCCCGATAGCCTCCCAGGAACGACCCGGGCAATAGTTCTTTCCGAGACGTCCTGCCACGGTGTCGAAATATTTCTCCGTGGCTTGCCTGCGTTTATCGACGATTCGCCGCAAAGCAATTTCATCCTTCTCCGCATCGGGCTCGGAAGAAAAGGCTTCAAGAGCTGCAACAAAGAGCTTGTCGTGTGGAGGATCCGGATTCAGAAATCCATAAAAGGTCTTCTTCCCGTCTTTTCGATCGGCGACGATCCCCCTTTGTCTCAACAAGGACAAGTGCGTCGATATTCGAGACTGCCCCATATCCAAAATTTCCTGCAGTTCAGCAACGGATAATTCCTCCACGGTAAGAAGGCGAAGAATCCGCAGACGAGTTGAGTCGGCTAGTAGACGGAGGGTCTCGTAAGCGCTCAAGAGTAAGTGGGGAACATATCTTTCACTGCAAAGAGGAAACCTGTTCCGTAGCTTGGATGTAACTCAGTTACGGTCGACCCAACGACTCATTCCCTCAACCCGCCAATTGTGTGAGACTCCATCGATATCGGTCAATACTTCCTCGCCCACTTTTTTACCAAGTAGCTTTTGGCCCAAGGGTGTTTCGTAAGACAATACACTGTTATCAGGATCGCTGTCCCATGCTCCAAGAATGGAGTAAGTTTGGGTCTCGCCCGAAGATTGATCGACCAGATTGACAATTGTACCGATGCCAACACTATCCGAAGGGGCATCCGAGAAATCGGTAGATTGAGCACGGGCAAGATCGGACTGCAATTCGGCTTGGCGGGCCAGAAGTAACTTTTGCTCGTCCTTTGCCATGTGATATTCGGCGTTTTCCCTAAGATCTCCGTGCTCACGAGCAGTCTCGATAGCCACTGAGTTTTCAGGAATCTTTTCATTGGTGATCGTGTCCAAGTCGGTTATCCTCTGCTTGAGGCTATCTGTGGAAACAATGAGCGTATCGGCAACGCCCGGCTCGGTGGATGAGGCGGAAGAGTTCTCGCCGCTCCCATCAACAAGTTCTTGAACCTCAGGGAAAAGCTTAATGAAACGGGCGAGTAAAGAACGTTTGCTAAGGTCGTCAAAACCGGGGTTGAGCAAGAGGGCTTGCACCAAGTCTTGAGCCGTTTCCAAATCAGCCTTCGATAAAACATCCGGTATGAGAGTCTTGTCCTCACTAAGAACTTCGGCCAAAGGAATTCGTCGGGTACTGGCGTTTTGCAAAGCCTCGTGGTCGATCGCTGAAAAAACGGAACTAAGAAGTCTGGGAGTAAAAAGAGGTTCGAGAAACTTTTCGAATTTCGCCAGTTTGCGAAACTTAAGAATCCAGAGTAGAACAGGACCTTTAATTGTCTGCTCATCCAGCCAGCGAGCCAATGAACGAAATAATAATTTTTCGTCTCCCTGATCTATGAGAAAGTGAGCGGACTCTCCGGAGAATTTCGTGGTGCAATGGGGCAACAAACGCTCAAGAATTATTTGCTTCCAATCGTCAGAGTATACTCGTGTGATGAGGTCAAGGAAACGTTGATGGAATTTGGAAGGAAGTTGCTCGGCCAATTCAGGCAAATTACCTTCGCTATCTTTAATTATGGAAGCTGAAGTCGGTTCAATCTTCTCAACGTCCTCTTCCACGTCGCGAGCTAAATTGTTTCTGACCCATACCCCGTAAAGTCGTTCGGATTGGTTCAGCTTGCGTGCCTCTATAATCGTGGTGGTCAGTTCATCAAGTACTCGGGGGAGGTCGTCCTTCAAGTTCTCCTTTTCCGCTGACAAGTCGAATAGTTTCTCTGCCAGAATAATCTTCTCCTTGGAACGCCGTTCTTCAAAAAAGTCCTGCAATATCTCCTGCTCCGGATTAACTGGTTCGTCCCGGAGAACATAAGGCTCGTTCTTCTTTGGCGGAACGGCGACACGAGGATCCTTGACCAACAGTTTTTTTGTGTTCGCCCACCATTTCTTGGCTTTGGCGGAACCGAAAAGGTAATTCAAAATGCCTTCTATCTCACGAGCGGTCGAGCATTCGTTGTCACATAGGGCAAGAATTCCCATAATCACAGATACAGGATCTTTCTTCGCTTCTTTCTCGACCTCCTCCGGATTGGTCCGATGCCGAGTCAAGACATGCGTTTCATGCAAAACCTCCAATTTGTCGATGCAAAACACGGGATCCATTGCATGCCCTTTGCGGTCGCCTTCCTCAAAGTCGATAAGCAACATGCCGCGTTCCTCGCTAAATCCGGATATCTTTCCGAATCCCCAACTACGGTGAATGCAGTATGTGCCTTCTTGCATCAAATCAAGTACTTCACGCGACTTAGCG
>CALBIN010000296.1 GCA_937893275.1 uncultured Opitutia bacterium
GAACCCTTCCGAGTCCCCTCATCGGGCCGGTTAATGCTCAGCACGGGGGAAGTCTCCGTCAGCCCGTACCCCTCCAGGTATTGGCAACCGAAGTCATTCCCCCATTTGTCGGCAAAACCGGCGGGAGTCTTCTCGGCGCCGGAAACAATAAAGCGCACGCTGGCAAAGTCTTCCTCAGTCCCTTTACGAAGGAAAGGCCGTAAAAAGGTCGGCGTGCCCAACAGAACGCTTACCTTTTGCTCGCGAATTGCCGTCAGGCCTTTCTTCACTTCCAGAGGTGAAGGAACGGTAACGAGATTGATTCGGGCGCAGAAAGCGAACCACAAGGTTACGGTAAAGCCGAAACTGTGAAAGAGCGGGAGGTTCCCCAGCAAGGTCTCGCCTTCGGGGATTATCGCGATTGCCCTGAGTTGCAGGCAGTTGCTCAGAAGGTTGCGGTGAGACAACGCCACCCCCTTCGGCATCCCCGAACTACCACTGGTAAAGAGCAGACCCGCCTCGGAATCACCACCCTTGCGAGGAATATTGAGCAGGGAACTCGCCAATCCGCAAGGCAAGGCAAGCACCAAGGCTCTGCGCATAAGACGAAGCTTGGAACCGCGTATCTCCTCCAAGGCGATTCCGACGTCCAGATAGCCGGGAATCCATGGAAAATCCTTCAACTTCGCTCGCATCTTCTCGGCGCTCAGCAGCAAATCGATGCCCGCCCGATCGATGGAGCTCTCCACCGCCGCCCTGCCCAAGGAAAAATTCAGGTTCACAGGCACCTTGCCCGCAAAGACCACCGCCAGATTCGCCACCACGCCGCCCACCCCGGGAGGCAACACGATGCCCACTCGCTTGGCGGACGTCGCCTTTTTCAGCCTATCCGCCAGCAAGGTGGCCAAGACCAACAATCCTTGGGCGTCCACCTCGGTGGGCTTGGCTCCCGCGTAGTCAACTACGGCAACTCGCTTACGATCAGCATGCAAGGACTGGAAGACCTCGAAAGCCAGATGACTACCCAAAGTCTTTTCGTGCTTGCTATTAAAAGATGCTTCATCCGCATCCACTACTTGACCGTTTTCACTCACAACAAAGCACTAATCCCGAAGATGCCCGATGTTGCGAGAAAAAAAGATGATCAAATTTCACCTTCCTAAAGTTAAAAAAAACAAACTGGCGTGGAAGCATTATCCAAATAAGACAAAACCCAAAAGAGAGCTGAACTTTTTAAAAGAAAAAAAAGATACGCCAACTGAATAGGAGAGAGCTAGTCATATGACTATCTGAATCTCAATTACTTATAAATGTGATCGTAACTTTACCATGGCCTTCGTTGAGACCAGCTTGAGTAGAACCGTTCAATACCCCACCAATGTAGGATGAACCTCCTCCTCCACCGCTATGAGCTGTAGAAACTCCACCTCCATACCAACCGCCGCCGCCACCACCATTCCAAGGTGTTAGGTTGGTAGTTGCACTACCACCTTGACCCAAAGCTCCCCCAGAGTCGCCTCCTGCCGATTGTGTGCCTCCTCTGCCAAAATGATAGTTGCTGTACTGACTAGCGTCATCGCCAGTCAGTCCACCGCCATCACCACCAGTCGCTCCAGAATTATTTGACGAACTGCCTCCTCCTGCTGCTACGATAGCCCTGTTAGCTAAAGAAGTGCCGCCAAATCGTAGGTCCGAAGCTCCACCACCGCCACCAACGCTATTTGAAGAATTATTGCTTTGACCATCGCCTCCCCCATTCCAACCTCCACCTGAAGGAGTATTAGCTGGTCCAGACACAGTACCCTGACCACCAACATAAACAAATAACGTATCGTTCATTGATAAGGAAAGATTTCCCTGAACATACCCCCCTTTTCCACCGGCGTTATTTCCAGACCAACCACTAGCCCCCCAAAGTTGAACTAAATAGGTTCCTGTGGCTGGAACCGTCCACTCTTGAACACCTTGAATGTTGATAGTGACTTGGTTTTCCAAAGAAGTACCTGCATATGCAGCATTTGCTTGAGCTTGGGTAGGACCCGTTCCGCTAACGGCGCCAGCGCTGGTAAAGCTCCATGGATCTGACGGCGGTTGGACGACATTGACCGTGCGAGATACGGATATGGCTGAATTGCCTGCGGCATCCGAAACGCTGTAAGTCAAGACGTTGGCGCCCGTCTGGTTGACGTCTACAGTCCCTGAAATCGAAATTTGAGCAGAAAGGTTGCCGTCGAGGCCATCGGTCGCGGTAGCACCGGGATCATTCCAAGCAGTGTTTAAGCCGTGGGAAACATTGGCGTCCCCGACCAAAGTAATGACTGGAGCAGTGGTGTCGACAACCGTAACTGTGCGCGCCTTCTCCACGGCGGCGTTGCCTCCCGCATCGAATACGTTGTACTTAAGTTGATTCTGGCCCGTTTGATTTTCGTCCACTGAACCCGTTACAACAATGGCAGCGGTCAAGTTACCGTCCAAGGCATCTATGGCAGTGGCACCGGCATCGGTATAGGAGGTGGCGGCCTCGTGGGTCACACTGGCGTTCCCCTCAAGCGTGATTAAAGGGACATTGGTGGCGACCGTAAAGGTAGCGGCATTAGTGGTCACGCTTCCCCAATCGTTGCTTGCGACCAAGCTGTATTGCCCGGTCCAAGAACCATTGACGTCCGTCAGAACGAGAGTGGCGTTGGTCTCGCCAAGCAAATCGATACCGTCCTTTTGCCACTGATAGGTAAGAAATTTTCCAGATGCTGAGGACGAAAGTGTGGCGCCAGTACCTTTCAGCACGGAGGTGGTTGAAGGATGGTTCGAAATTTCAGGCAGAAAGTACTTCACCAAGTCGGGGTGAATGTTGGCGGCGGTGACGGATGCCGAGGAAAGAGATGCATTCAGGTCGGTCCGCACATCGGCGGCAAGCATGTCGCGAGTGATGGAACCGGAGGCAATGCTGTGGTCGAGGTCCGCCAACACGTCGGCGGCCAAGCGTGAACGCGTGACAGTGGCGTTCAAGTCGTCAAGTACGTCGCCAGGAAGCATTTGCCGGGTAATCGAGCCGGCAGTCAGGAAGCCATTGTTGGCCACCATGGAATCGACTGCAGCTTCACTGAGGTTGGTGTCGGTATCTGCGGCGGGAATGCCCAAGCCTATGATATCGGCTTTGCTAATGGCCAGTTTACTGAAGGCAATGTTGGCATTGGAGGCAATGGAGGCGTTATCCACCGTTTGGTTGAGATCAGCCAAGACGTCCGCCGGGAGCATGTCCCTTGAAATCACTATCGTCCTGTTGAGATCTGAGCGCACGCCAGAAGAAAGCATATCTCTTGTGATGCTACCCGTTTGGATGGAAATGTCCTGCTGCGGGATGACTACGGTGGCGTTGAGATCGGCGAGGACTTCGGCGGCGAGCATGCTTTTAGTGATGGCACCGGGCTCGACGGCCTTGGCGACGTTTGCCAGATTCGCTACCTCGGCGGCGAGAGCGTGTGGAGCGGAGGTGATGCGCTGGTCGGGCAGCATGTGTAGCCATTCCTGAGTATCCGCCCGATAAAAATGCACCTCGAGATAAAGCTCCGGGTGGTCGAGGAAGAGATTGCTCGACAGAGGAGTCATACCTTGCCCGCCAAGCAGCACGACATAGTCACCTAAGTGGACAGGCACATTAATGGATAGGTTGGCATCGGCGTTGCGCCAGTGCACGGCACCATTGGCGTCGCGCAGGGCGAACTTGAACTGGGCGTCTCCCTGAAAGTTTACCCCGTTTATGTCAACCTTACCAGAGTAAGGTACGGGAGCGGCCGAAGTAACGGTTACGGAAAACAAGAGAAAAAACAGTCTAAAACATGAATTCATGGGGCCATGATAATAAATAATCAAGGACACTCAATAGCAAAAAACCGCATAAACCTTCAAGGTTCATGAACTTTTAAAAGCAACGAAAACGGCAGGAAGTTAAATTTTTGCAGATTCTCAAGTAACTAGGGAAAAGTCACTTAAGAGAAAAAATGTCACTTTTATCAAAAAAAAAGCCGGTAGCATTTGACGCACTTCCTTATTTATGTTTTTAGTGTATATGTGTTTTGTATTCACAAATAGATCCGACTGCGGATTCTCCCTCGAACAAAGAACCTGAAAATCATGAAAAAGCTCATCCTCTCCATTCTCATTTTTGGAACAATCGCCTTAGCGGTCTTGGTTCGCTCTCCGGAGCAGAACTTGAAGACTAACGAAAGGCTTGCAAAACAGGTAACGCCAGCCAGCGAACCGAGTGCCGAAGAAACGCCAAAAGAAG
Source organism: uncultured Opitutia bacterium (assembly GCA_937893275.1). Lineage (GTDB taxonomy): Bacteria > Verrucomicrobiota > Verrucomicrobiia > Opitutales > Seribacteraceae. Next base: position 4,265 of record CALBIN010000296.1, read on the forward strand.
TACGCGACTTCGTCAAACCCCAAGAAAGGGAGTCAAGCGATCGAGTAGTCCTAGTCGAAGACGACCGTCCTACCGAAAACCTCGCCCAAAGGGAAGAAGGCGCAGTTCTTCGCATTAGGGAAACCCTTGCCGAAGCCACTTTGTCGGCCATCGAGACGAAAGTCCTGCCCGAAGTAGAAGCCGATGCCACCCAAACCCGTCTATCCCTTATTGAAACTTCTCTCAAGTACCCCTTCATGATCGTGGAGGAAAAAGGAAAGTTTTTCAACCAACCCGATGAAGTCGTCGAATCCGTACGCGCCCAAGTCGCCACCCACTTCATGCTTCAGATTCGTCCGGAAGCCAATTTGGTTGCCCTGCAGGAGCGCTTAAAGTCCATCGGTTGCTCGATTGGGGAGAAGAACGCCGAGGACAATTTCATGG
>CALBIN010000297.1 GCA_937893275.1 uncultured Opitutia bacterium
TTGGCCAATGTCCGGGCAAGATATGTCTTGCCACTTCCTGTGGGACCTAGAAGCAGAACGTTGCTTTTCTCAATCTCGACCTCGCTCAGATCGCTGTCGACGAAGGGATCGACCTTTGGCAGATTCTTCCCACCCTTCCCACCCACGCCCATCTCGATCGCGAGACGCTTGTAGTGATTGTACACGGCAACGGAAAGAACCTTCTTCGCGTGTTCCTGTCCTATGACGTGCTCGTCCAGATAGCTCTTGATAGTCGCAGGCTTAACAAGATTAAAAACCGGCTTTTGTTCGCTGCCCGAGGGCTTGGCATTCTCTTTTTCACCGAGTTCGCGATCAATGATCGTCTTGCAGACTCGAACACAGGAATCGCAAATGAATACGCTTGCAGGTCCCGCGATCATTTTTCTCACTTCCCCGTGGGGTTTGCCGCAGAAGGAGCAGAAATTGATTTTTGTGGGACGAGCCATGGTAAGAATATACCTACGAAAACATTATTCAACCCGCTTGGAAGCAATCACTTCATCGACCAGGCCGTAGTCCTTGGCCTCATCTGCCGTCATGTAATAATCCCTGTCGGAATCCTTCTCCACTTCCTCGGCCGTTTTGTCGCTGTGCTTGGCGAGAATATCGTTGATCGTCTTACGCCAACGCAGAATTTCCTTGGCCGCAATCGAGATGTCGGAGGTTTGGCCACCGGCACCACCGCTTGGTTGATGAATCATTATGCGACTGTTAGGCAGGGCGAAACGCTTGCCCTTGGTTCCCGCTGACAACAGAACCGTGCTCATGCTAGCCGCCATGCCGAGGCAGTAGGTAACTATGTCGCATTGCATGAAGTTCAATGTGTCGTAAATGGCCATGCCGTCGGAAACGCTGCCGCCGGGCGAATTGATATAGATGTGAACGTCCTTCTTCGGGTCTTCCATCTGAAGGAAAAGAAGCTGGGCGATAATCGAGTTCGCCACAAAGTCGTCAATTGGCGTGCCGATGAAGACAATCCGATCCCGAAGCAGGCGACTGTAGATGTCCCAAGCTCGCTCTTGGCGACCTTCGCGTTCATAAACGTGAGGAAGAGGTAAGTACGCTCCCATAATAGTAATATAATTAAATGAAGTTTAGTTCGAGTGCGAGGATCAATGTTTGTGATCTCCCTCAATTTCGCAAACTTTCTCGGTGCTTTTTCCGGCGATCAAGTCGATTGTCTTGTCGTGCAAGACGTCTCTTTGGAGTCGGGACAGGCGACCTCTGTCGGCAGTCAGTTCCTTGATGTAGGCTTGTGGGTCAACACGGCGCGACATAGCTTCGCGGGTTGCAGCTTGTGCCAAGTCCTCATTGGAGACCTTCACTTCTTCCTTTTCCGCGATTCTGCCTAGGACGATGCCGATTTTCACTCGGGCTTGCCCATTGGTCTGAGCCTGCTTCCAAAGTTCGTCTTTCTTGGTCTCGATCTCGCCTCGCTCCACTCCCTGTTCCATCCCGCTTTGGGCCATTCCTTGAAAGATGGCATTGGCTTCGTCTTCGACTGCCTTTTGGGGGAGAGGAAAGTCCTCGGAATCGAGCAGGTTCTGGGTGATCTGGTTCCGCTTGCCGTTCAAGTTTTGGTATTCCTTGCGTTGCTCCAAGTCCTTGCTGATCTTCTCCTTCAGCTCGTCTAAGGTTTCCACTTTGACGGCCTTAAGAAAGTCGGGGCTGGCAGGATCAGGAGCATTCTTTTCGCGAACTTCATGAACTTCCAGTTCGAAGGACACTGATTTTCCTGCTAGCGGCGGAATGTCGAAATCCTCGGGAAAATCTTCGGTTACCGTCTTCTTTTCCTCGACCTTCATGCCGATCAATCCCTCGGCGATTGCCTCCACGCCCATTCCTGCCTCGGATCCGGCCTCTTCCCAAGTGTTCGCCTGCTTCCCGTACATGGGTTTTTCGGGCACGACTTCGGCTACGGGTTTGCCATCGAGGGAGCCTTCGTACGAGCACTTCACATAATCACCCTTTTCAATTGGCCTTTCGACTATTTCGTAACTGGCTCTCTGCTCGCAAAGGCTCGAAAGCTCCTTTTCGACTTCCTCGTCGGATACGTCGGTCTTGTGGATAGACAATTCGAAACTTTCGTAATCGGGAAGCTCGAAGTCGGCCTCGACGTCCACCGTAACTTCGACCGTTGCGGCATTGCCAGAGTCGACTTCTCCCGCATCCACCTTTAACACGGAATGCACGCGCAGGTCGTCGCGTTCAAGTACCGCTTCGTAGGCATCCGTGGACACTTGACGCTTCAATTCCTCGTTCATTTGCTTGCCGAAACGGCTACGAATGACATTCGGCGGCACTTTGCCCTTTCGAAAGCCCGGAATGTTGGCTTGGTTCGCAAAATCCTTGCACACCTTCTTTTCCTTCTCGGCCACTTCTTCGGCCTCGAAGGTGATGATCGCAACCTTGCGGGCGTCGCCCGCATCTTTTAACTCAATTTTCACAATATGAATAGGTTCCTGTAATATTCGTCAATCAGGTTAGATGTAATAATCTTCAGCTTGGCTATCCTACTGGCAAGGGTATCGAACAACCAAATGAAAGACCATGCAGTAAAGGGCGCGAAGCCTTGAAGGTCAACGAGATTCAGTATGTGAAATCTGCCTCGGAGGCGGGGGGAAAGGGGAGAGGGCGGCGGAATCCACCAACCCCGCAAAGCCTTTGAGCTCGGCGAGGGCTTTTCGGATTCCCAGTGGGGAAATGTCTCTAAACTGCACGATCGGGTTGCCGTTTTGGGAGTTTGTCCCGATTACCTGAAACCTTTCCTCGTCCAGGACAGCTTTTAGGTCGTCCGCCTGCACTCCCAGCTTAAGCGTCACCTGAGCTTCAGATGCCCGATGAAACCGGAAGGGCGGCTCCTCCTCGCTCGTGCCATTCCCTTCGCCTGTCGACTCCTCCACCAGAACAAACAACCTTTCCGACCGGAAAGAGCCCGCCGATTCGATCACCCAGTTCTTGACAGGAGAGGGATGTCCGGAGGCATTGCCTTCATAGTGCACCACGACGGCGTTTGAGAAACGCTCTCTAAGTTCGGTCGGAACGGAAGGAAACGGCTTTCCGCCCACTGCCGTCCTCAGGGAGTCGAAGTTGCCCGGCAAATTTGACATTTGCTCGTTCTTCTTTTGCAACGCCACCCGCACCAGCATCGACGACACCGCCACGCCAATGCCAACACCGACCCAGATCGCCACCCGCCTTTCACTTTTCGATAATCCCATTTACCCCTCAACTCATGCCGGGTTAACCATTCCGAGGAAAGGCTAAACAACTTGAGAAATTTGAACCTTTCTCCAGTCAACAATATCCATCCTCTCGCAAAAGGTTGATCTCGCCTCTATATTCCTTAATCAAATGTCATCTCACGCAATTCCCGCTTCCGTATAAACTTCATCATGCTTCTATCCACTACCGAGATTCGGGTCCGATACGCAGAAACCGATATGATGGGCGTTGTCTACCACGCCAACTACTTCACTTGGTTCGAGGCAGCACGCATTCAGTTGCTGGACGACCTCGGACTCCCTTATCGCGAATTGGATAAACGCGGTTACTTGCTTCCCGTCTTGGAATGCGAAGCCAAATTCATCCTGCCAGCTCGGTTCGATGATCGGCTATGCGTTCAAGTGCAAATCGAAGAGCTTCCCATTGCCCGCATAGAAGCCCGTTACAAGGTTAAGCGCGAAGAGGATACGCTTGCCACCGGTCGCACCACACACGCCTTCATGTCTCCAGAGGGAAAGATCATCCGACCTCCGGAGGAATTTGCCGCAAAAGCTCTTGAGGCCTTCGGCAAAACCGAAGGTTAAGATCGGGGTTCGCCCCTCAGTCCATCCATACGCTGGGGTGCAACTTGTCGGGATCCGGTTCTTCGTTCTCGGCAAAGTAGATAGCCATACGCAGGTGCGGAAGGCGATATTCAGGAGCATCGGGCTTCTTTGCCCGTATATCCTCCATCAAAGATTCTGCAGATCGCCCCTGCAATTGGTATAATTCGCGAATCCCGATGTCCAGCAAGTCGCGGGCAGCTCGCACGTCCATGCGGGGTACTCGCATTACTGGCGAAGCCAACGCCTCGCGATCGACCTTCTTTTTCTTCTTACGGGGATTTTCGCCACCAAGCAAAGCATCCAACGGCAAAATATCCTTCAACGCCATATACTTATATTTATGTGTCGAAATTCTCGCCGGTCGCAATCCAAAACGGGAAATACCCTTGCCGGAAGATACCTTCCGAGATTGTAATCACAACAATGCGGGTATGGTTTAGTGGTAAAACGCGAGCTTCCCAAGCTTGAGTCGAGGGTTCGATTCCCTCTACCCGCACCATTCCAGCAATCATCTGGGATACAGCTTGAATCCCTTATGTGGAATGGGCAAAGTAACAACAAGAGTGACGCCTTTCACCGGAATTCTCATCGCAGGCTTTTGGGGACTCGGAATATATTCCCTAAATCGCTTGTAAGCCCTAGCCTAGGTTAAGTCGCCCCGCGAGATGCCCTGAAAAGGAAGCAAGAGAAAAAAAACGAATCTCGCCGAAAATTAAGGCGATTGGCCATTCAAGGAAAGTTTCTTGTCTCTGCGGAGCCTTACGAAGAGCTTAAGGGAGAAGTCACCGAGCGTGTAATGACGGGGAGAGATCCAATGCAGGTCGAGGTCGTCGATGG
>CALBIN010000298.1 GCA_937893275.1 uncultured Opitutia bacterium
CCTTGGCTGCCATACTTGGGGTACTCGACGTAGCGACCCATCTTCAGGTTCTTACCCATCCCGCCCAACAGAACGACCGGCCAGTCATGACCGGCGCAATGATGGTCGCCTGATGAACAGGACATGTAAACGATCATCGTGTTGTCGAGCATCGAACCGTTCCCTTCCGGGATGCCGGCGAACTTCTTCGCCATTTTCGCGATCTGTTTCAAGTGTAGCTTCTCGACTTCCATGCGGGCCTGGTGTCCGGTCCAACCATTGGACGCCTTGTTGTCCTGTAGGTGACCGAGGGCGTGTACTGAATTGGAGAGGCCGAGCTCGGAGTACTTCACGCCCAAGGTGTCCGGACGCAGGGTGATCACGTTTGTCAGACCAGCTATCAGAGCAGCGGAAGCGATTTCAAAGTGCGATTCGATTCGGCCGGATGGAGAGGTTGAATCAAAGCGGTCCGTCCGTTCCGGGGCGTGCTTTTGAATGCGGTCCGTGAGGCCGGCTTTCTTCTCCTCGATCTTTCTCAGTGAATCGAACGAATCCATATATTGGGCGAACCGTTCCTTGTCGTCCCCGGACAGTTGCTTCTCCACGCGCCGGGCATCCTCGGTCAGAAAATCCATGAGGTTACCGTTCAGGGCGATTTTCTTTTCCAGTTGCTCGGGTGTTGCGACGGCCGCTCCGAAGAGCTCGAGAAAGGCTTTCTTAGGAGAACCTTGATAAGCAACCGGCTTGGCGGCCGCATAGGCGGATAGGTTCGGATAGCAATAGGAGTCTTCGGGTTTCCATCCGCCCTCGAGGAGTTGCCCGTTCATGGCCATCCCGTACATCGGATAAGGGCCCGTGGAGAGATGTTGCCCAAGCAGACAATCCAGCGTCGGCGCGACGGCTACCTTTTCCGAATCGTGAAGCGAAAGGGTTCCGAATCCCTTGGTGTGATTTCCTCGGAAGCCCACCCCGGACAAACTTTGAATGACCGTCAGGCGGTCCTTGAAGGTTTCCAGAGCGGCCAGTTTTTCAGGTAGCTTGTGATCTGCCAGAGCGACGTCGACGAGTGGTCCTTCCCGTCGTCCCCGATTCCCCAGTTTCTTACCGTCATCCGGATTGATGAAGTAATTTTTAAGACCCTCGGGTACGAGGTTGAACTTGTCGATGCCGGAAGATTTTACCACGAAGACGAACCGCTTAGGCAAGGCGGTCTCATTCCCGGCTCCATGAACGCGGACGGATTGGAGAAAGGGGGCCAAGGCCAGAGCGCTTCCTCCAACAGAGAGGTTCCGAAAAAATTGACGTCTTTTGTATATCATAAAAAGGATGGTTATCGTCTGTATAGAAAAGAATCGGAACTGAGTAAGGAGACAACGAGGGCCTTGAAGCTACCGCCATTATCTACATAGGCTTTTTCCGCTTCGATCAAGGTTTTTGAATCGCTCAGCATCTCATTGCGACCGAGGAAATAGCGGAACAAATGACGGATGAACGATTGACGTGCTCGGTCCGAACGCCCCAAGCGCTGCATCATCTCGACCGCATCCTTTACTTTCCCATCGATCTCGGGATCGCCCGAAAAGGCAATTTCTCCGGAGGCGTCGACCTTGCGGGTCGTAAGTTTGCCTTCCTTGAGCTTGCGGTCGAACTGGTTGTCGCGCCGCATGTAGATTTCACCGTTCTCGTCGAAGTAGTGATGGGTTCGATAGCGGCCCCAGTCATCAAAGACCTCGAACGCTTCACCGAGCGGATTCATTTTGCGGTGGCACTTCCAGCACCGTTCGCTTCGCAGAGGCTCCATTCGTTCCCTGAGAGTCTTGTGTGGATCGGTTGGCACGGCTGCATCGACGTCCGGGGGGACATCGCCGAGTACCCCCGCGAGCAACCGTTCGTATACCCAGATCCCCCGATGAATGGGATCGTTGCCCTCATTGAGTGAATAGGCTGTCAACCACGCCGGATGGGTCAGTAAACCGGCCCGTTCCTTCTTGGGCATCTTCAAGGGTTGCTCGATGGGCCAATCCCATTTTTGTTCTCCATGGCGACCGTTACTAGGCAAATTGTAGGGTTCGATATAAAGGAGATCCGCAATGCCTCGCCTCTTGCCCTCGAAAGGAAAATTGGGATGGCGGTGCATTCCGTTGTCCAGTGCCGTTTGATACATCGCAACCGTTTTCTCCGCATCCCGCTGGGCACTTACCAAGGCTTCCTTGGCCTTTTCCGGCATATCCTCAAAGTTGAAATCCCGCTTGATCTGTTCCCTACGCAACTCAATACGCGCCTGAACATAACCCGGATCCATGATCTCCGCGATTCTCTTATCGTAATGCTCGCGGGCAAACTCGTTGTCGCCCGGATGCGCGATGAAGTATTCATTCGTGGTCAACAACTCGGCAATGACGTCCTTGTCCTTCTTCAGCACGTGCTCAATCAGCATCCGCGCGTCGTGAATGAGCATGGTCGTGTTCCATTGGTTAATCTTTTCCGCACCCCGCCGGTCGTTGTCCTTGAAGACCGTGCCCGCCCGATGAAAACCGAAGAACTGCTCAAAGAACCGTCTGACCCGTGGCAGGTCCTTCCTGTCCCAGTGTCCCGTCAAGAGTTGCTCGTCCACCAATTGGCGAACGAGACGAGTCACGTCTTCCTTGGTTTTCAACTTTCCCTTTTGTAGGGTCTCTCGAATGAGACGATGGTTCTCCGGTCTGTGATCCGTCAAGGCATAAGCGATCGCATGGGCCAGCTCGTCCGGAGACAAATGCCGGCGACCGTGCTCATCCACCTCACCCAAACCGAACTCCATCCGGTAGATTGATTCCGGACTCAGGAACATCGCTTTGATCGTCGTTTTGAATCCGTCCAGCTTACCGCCCGTCTTGATACTCCGTTTGAGAAAAAAAAGGTATTTCTCTTGCTCTTCCTTGTTCGGGTAGCGTCCGATCACCCGGCTATGCTCGCGTCGGATCACTTCCACAAGAGCCTGCTCTTCAGGCATTGGCTTGTCCTCCGCAAACTCCTTGAAATCTCCGCGCCTTTCCCGATCCGCAAGGAACGAATCCGCCACGATCATGGTCATTTGAACCGTGCTTTGGTCCGCTATCGAAAGGGCCGCGTAATCACGGATCCCCCGCTCCGATGTCACGTAACTGAAGGGACTCTTCGACTTGCCAAAGCCCTTGTGGGAAAAAATCTCCGTATTGAACCGCCAGAGCCGGGAGGGGGAAAAAGGAGGAGTTTTGATTTCCCCCGAAAAGAGCTTTTCGTGGTTTACCCAGTTGCCGTATTCGGGGGCGAGCAGCTTTTTGCGATAGGTTTCTCCCGAGCCTGCGGTCAGCAACTGACGGTCGATCCATTCGATCACCTTATTACGTTGCGAATCGGTCAGCTGCGTTTCCTCGTCAGCGGGGGGCATGTCGCGGGCCGTCAGTTGGGCAAGGATTTCAAGCCACAAGTCGGAAGTCTCGGCCTTTGCGAAATCGACCGATACCTCGTGCAGAGCCAGCTTGCCCTTTTGCTTTTTT
>CALBIN010000299.1 GCA_937893275.1 uncultured Opitutia bacterium
GCCCTCAATTCGCCTTCATTCGAACCGACTCCCGAGAGTGGCATCTTTGCCATGTTTTCTCGTAAAGACAATATGCTTGCATCTCGTTGCTGAACTTGGGCTCGCAAGGTGGCATTTTCTCGAGCAAGAGCATCAGGAGCACTTCCTCCCCCAATGGCACCGGCTCCTTTTAGACGAGCGTTCTCTGACTCTAGAAAAGCAACGCTGTTTTTTAATTGAGCAAAGTCTTCCAGCGAACGCTTAAATTCAGAATTCAACTGCAACACGTCGTTATCACTCTTCCGTAGAGCTAGTCGAGTCTGTTCCAGTTCAGCTCGCAGAGCGGGGGTTGGTGAATTAGGGGATGCTTGAGCAGTCTCGGCTTTGGCAGTAGCCAAATCCTGCTGAAGCAATAAAAGATCATTCCCCAAGCCCTGAAGCCCAGCCACTTGAGATTCACTCTTTGTTAATGCTCCGCGCGTCTCGTCAAGTTTCGCTTGAAGGGCTTCAACTTGAGTGGTTGAGCTTTGGGCAAGCTGCCCCTTGGCCAAAGCAAGGTCCTGTTGTAGTTGTACGAGATCATCTCGAAGTCCTTGAGAAGAGCTCAACGCTTCCGTTAAATCCAAAACCTTTTTTTCCGCGGCCGCCTTAGCCAGTTCCACAGATTCAAATTGAGACAGAGAATAGGCAAGCCGTTGGTTCAGTTCTTCCAGTTCCACCGAAGGTTGATTCTCTGGAGATGTTTTTGCCAGTGCAGCTAGGCGCTCATTGGCTTGCTGCAAATCAGTTTCGAGTTCCAAAACCTCTCCGTACTTATCGGCCAACTGACTTTGTAACTTGGCAACGTCAGGGTCCTTTGCCAGAGCACGGGAAGCTAATTCACGAGCCAACTCCAACTCTGCCTTTAGGCTTTCCATCTCCCCACGCAATTCAGCAACTCTCAAGTCAGGTTCAGAGGACCCGGGTTGCCGACCAACTGCCTGTGACAGTTGAGAACGCAAGTCATCAAGTTCTTTCCGTAAAGAAGCGGACTGGTCACCGGATTGAGGCAACAACTCTAATTCTTTTATGCTTTTGGCCAACTTGGCTTCGGCAAGCTCTCGCTCAAGATCTTTAGCCTCCACAATAGACTGCAAACTTGAGATGGTATTTTGAGCCTCTGCCAGCTCATGTTCCAAGCGATTGAATTTAACTAAGTTCGCAGGAACACCATCCGTTTGAAGAGAATCATTGAATTCCAGTTTGGCCAATTTAGCCTCAGCAGACATCAACTGTTCGTTAAGGCGTTCGGCCAGCTCATTTTGGCCCGTGTCATCGCCTCGTTGCTTGGCCAACTCATCCAGTTGAAGTTTCGCACTGATCAATCGCCGTTCTAAATTAGCGGTCTCGGGAACTTCGTTTCCTTGACGGGCTTCCATTTCGTCCAATTTGCGTTTGGTCATAACCAATTCGCGTTCCAACAGCTCTAAAGTATTGCCCTTGCCTTGCTCCACGTCCTCCACGCTCGCCTCCAACTCATTAACACGATTACGCGCCAATTCCAATTGTTCCTCAAGGGCGGTGATAGTACCCACACCTGAATTTTCAGATTGAGCCAAGCGGGCTTCCAGTTTAGCGACTTCTCCTTGAGAACTGAGCAACTGTTCGTTAAGGCGGGCAAAGGATTTGGCGTAGTTGACGTTTCTTCCCGCACCATCTTCCGAGAGCATTTCAACCTCTAACTGAAGGTCGGATAAATTCTTGCGCAAACGTTCCTTCTCCAACTCCGAACGCTCAAGGTCCGCCAACTGCGATTGCATGGCGTTAGCCAACTCCGAACGCAAACCATCAACTTCTCCATTCACCTGATCGGCTTGATCAAGACTTTCCTTAAGAACCCGAATTGTCCCAAGGGCTTCCTGCAATTGAGCCACCGCTTGGTGTGCCTCGATGCTATTACCCGAGCCTGCTGTTTTGAGCCGAGCAATCTCAATCCGGGTTTCATCCAGTTCATTCTTGAGATCCTGTATAAGTCCCTTCGACTTATCAGTTCTATCATACATTGTGGCCTGAGTGGCAGCCAACTGTTCACGGGTCTGCTCTAACTGATGCTCCAAGGCAGATACCTGAGAGGCACCTTGTTCTTCCGCTTTCTCCTTGGCCTCCTTCGCAAAAACAAGCTCCACTTGGGACTCATTCAACTGTTCACGCAAGGAGGCAATAATACGATCGGCGTCGGACACTTGAGAATACTGGGTTTTCTTCGTCTCGTCCAGTATACCATTCAATTGGCTAAGTTGGTCGGCAATGTTCTGAACATCCGCCAATTCATTTTTTACAGACGATACTTCGTCGCGAACTTTTCTCAACTCAAATTCCTGACCTTTCAACAGCTTATCTTTTTCAGACAGTTCAACCAAGCTGGATTGGTGTCGGCGCTTGGTCGTCTCAAGTTCTACTTGCAAAGCAGAAATAAGTTCGGCGGCCTTACCTTGTTCCGAATCAAATCGCTGTACGAGATCGTCAATACGAGATTGGGATTCAGACAAGGACTGTTCCATATCACCCACTACGGGAACTTTTCGAATGGCGCCTTGGGTCGCCTCTTGGAGGGCAATTTGAGATTGTTGTAATTCTTCCTCAAGAGACTTGATGGTAGAGGCAAACTCAAATTCCTTTCGAGCCATTATGGCCCGAGCATTTTCAAGAGCGGATTTCGAGGAATCAAGATCTTGATGGGATTGGCCTACATTATCATTCAGAGAGCTCATGGTTTCCGCCAGTTGGGCCCGCAGTTCCTGGCTATCAGCTTGGGCTTCACTCACGGTCAGTTTAGCTGAGTTCAACTCCAACAAGAGGTTGTTTATATATTCTGTGCTCACGCCTTTGTTCGGTTTATCCTCGTCGATTTGCTTCATGGTTTGACGCAGAGCAGTCAACTGGGTCTCAAGTTCTTCTTTTCCCTTGAGTTCGTCCTGTAAGCGAGCGATCTCGGCCAATGCCTTTCCGGGTTGATCGTTCGCTTCCGTCATCGAGCTCCGTAGGTCGGAGAGCTGAGATTCCAGTTCTTCCTTGTCGGTCAGTTCAGCCTCCAAACGTGTAATCTCTACCAACGCCTTGCGCAGTTCATTACGTAATTCCCCGGATAGCTCAGGGTTCCCGGCGGCTTGCGCTGACTTCGCTTCCAGCAGGGCCGTTTTTGTTCTCTCCAATTCCTGCTCAAGAACAAGCAAACGGGACGCATCCGCTCCCGAAGACATGGCCACGGCACGAGCAGAATCCAATTCCTTGCGCGTTCTCTCCAGTTCGCTGGAGAGAGTTCGGATCATTGTGTTGGATCGATCTTGCTCCGAAAGAAGGGACCGACGAGCCAGCTTCAGTTCTTCCCGAGATGTTTTTAATTCAGCCTCCAATCGCGACACCATTCTGCTCACCGCCTCAACACCTGAAGCATTTTGACCTCGAGTCTTGAGTAAAGCCATACGAGATTCTTCCAATTCGTTAACCAAACGCTCCGACTCCTTGACGCTTGTTTGAAGGGAAACGATTTCTCTGTAGGCCCTTCTTAAATCACTTTGCAACTTTTCGGTATCTTCGGAAAGAGCGACTTGAAGATTATGCGAGCTCGCTAGCTTAGCGCGAAGTTCCTCTAAACTGGAAGCGGATGAACGCTGTCCAGTTGCGGTCTGACGAGCAGAACCGATGTCAGCTCCTTCGGAAAGGATTGAGGGCTTGAAACGAGAACCGGAGCCCCCCTCGTCAATCGCCTTGACCGCATCCGTTATTCCTCGTGAACCAGAAGAAAGGGCCACATCGGATTTAGGCGGAGATGCCTTGTTCTTCTCGCCGGCAAGGCGAGACTGTGCAACTTGATCGAGAATTCCTGAAACTTTTTGGCTAAGGGCCGTCGCCATTATGCTTCCCTTCTGTTCGCCCGCCTTGACCAGCTGAGCTACAGCGCTCAACTCGTTATCAACACGATCAAGATTTTCAGATATTATACGCAGAATGGGTAATGCCTCATCCGGATTGCCGCCGGTGTTATCCAACGCATCATTGAAAATTCCTTTGGTTTCCTCAAGACGACCTTCGATGCCCGAAAGTGTTCGAGCCGTTTCTCCTTGCCTACGATCCAATTCCCCTTCCACTGCGGAAAGTTCTTCGGCTAGTTTCGAAACCTCTATCGACAAATCTTCGCTCGCTTGACCTGAACTGGCGGGTATGCCGTTCCGAGCCTGCTCGAGATTACGGGCAATACGATCCGTTTCGGACCTGAGTCTCAGACGGGCTTGCGCCTTGGCGAGGTCCGAGGTCCGGGCATCGAGAGTTTCCAACGACTGCCTGATCGCAGTTACTTGAGTCTTGCCATCTAGGGAGGGAGTCGGCGGCGGACTATCTAACTGACTGAATGCAAAGGTTACTATTCCAAGCAACAGCAAGGTCAAGGCGACCCAGCTGAGCCTTCGAGCAGAAAGGCGTGGCTTTTTCATGTGTCAACATATTGTTCTCGCGCGTAAAGTTGGCAAGAACGGATTTCCGAAGGTAACTCGGATCCGACCGAGGGAGATTAGACTTTTGGCTTCTGCCAAGGATATACCGTGCGAGGTACGCCAATCAATTTTTCCTTCAAGTCGCGACTGGCGAAGCGGGCAAGATGGTAGATCAAGTCGTCTGTCGATTCGATCTCTTTGCCCGTATCCTTGCTAACCTTGTGGTAAAGCTCGCGCAAATAGTCATTGAGACGGGCTTCCTCTTCATGCTTGGACAATTTGGTCTCAACCTCGCTCTCAATGGAACGACGTTTTTCACCTTCGGGAAGATCGTCAGGGACAGAAATGGTTATATTGGTCATAAAGGAAGATACAATATTAGGATGAAAACTTTCCATGACGCAAAACTTTTTTCTATCTTGCCGAGATTCGATCTACAATATATGGATGAAATTTATAAGCGGCTATTGCCCGGGTGGCGGAATTGGTAGACGCGCCGGATTTAGGATCCGGTGCCGTAAGGCGTGAGGGTTCGACTCCCTCCTCGGGCACCATACCAGTATTAAAAGGCGTCGCCAAACGCCCCTTGCCAAATGCCTAAAACGAGAGTCGCTGCGGTAAGGATAACCAACGTCAGCTTGAAAATACCGCCGAGCTTGAGTCCGTCCCAAGGGTCGGGCTCACCATCTTCCTCATCGGAAAATTTTGGGCGAGGAATAAACAGTGCCTCGCGCAACCAGCCGAAATAGTAGTAAATGGAAATCACCACACCAACCACCATGACGGCGAGGGAAAAGTAAAGCTTTGCCTTGAAAGCAACTACGAAGAGAAGAAGCTTGGCGATAAATCCGGCAAACGGGGGAACGCCTGCAAGGGAACAAACGCCACAGGACAAGACGAAAGCAAGAAAGGGGTTCTTTTGACCGAGTCCCTCGTAATGCGAAAATTCGTGTTCGGCGTCGTCGGGCACATTGGCCAAGCTCATCACGCCAAAAACGGCAAAACTCCCTAGGAGATAGGTGAAAAGATAAAAGGTGATCACCCAGTCGGCCTGCATGGTTTGAGAAAGCATGGCGGCGATTACGCCAACTAGAAGATACCCCGCATGAGCCACACCCGACAAACCCAACAGTCGCTTGAGGTTGCGTTGAGCGCAAGCGGCAAGGTTACCGAAGAGTATAGTGAGGGTGGCAATGAACCCAAGGATCGGGAGGAGAAAATCGCTCATGCCCTCAAAAGGGCCGTTGACGAGATTGAGAAGAACAAAAAAGCCGGCGGCCTTTGAGGAAACCGCAAGAAAGGCAGTTATGGGCATGGGTGAACCGTGATAGACGTCGGGCACCCATATCTGGAAAGGAGCAGCCCCGATTTTGAAGGCTATGCCCGAAATGATGAGAATAACGCCGGCCCGTAAGATGAGGTTGTCGGAATTGGCTTCAAGGAAATAGGATAAATATCCAAATTCCAGTGGGTCATCCAGTCCCACCCCGACCGGTACGCAGCCCCAGGCTTCGGGATTCACCGCAACTCCATACAAAAGCACAATTCCAAATAGAAGAAGAGACGAACTGAGGGCGCCGAACACCAGATACTTGAGCCCCGCTTCCAAGGACTTTGCGCTGTCGCGCTGATAAGCTACTAGAACGTAGAAACAAATCGCCACCGTCTCCAAAGCTACGAAAAGCATGAGGAAATGGTTGCTTTGTACAAGAAGCATAAGGCCTGCCGTGGCAAGCATGGTGAGGTGATGAAACTCCCCTCCGGCCAACTTGCGTCGACGCAGGTAACTTTCTCCGAGAATGGATACTAGCAAGGACGCGAGCAGAAAGAAGCTTCGCATGACCTCTCCCCTTGAGCTTTGTCCCAGTAGACCGGAAAAGGTTTCGTGGTCGAAGGGATGATGCCAAATAAGGTAGTCGATGAGGTGAAATACGAGCAGGGAGGCCTGAAAGAAAATGGCGATGGGGCCGGCAAAAGAACGGCGACCAAGTTCTTTGGAACGGAAAAGTTCCAATCCGAGAACAAGGACGGCCCCTAGGGCCAAGGCCAGCTCCGGCCAGACCTCGAACCAGTCGTTCGAATCGGCGAAAAGCTTGAAAGGAGCGAGGTCAATCATGATCGCTATCCTTTGCTTTGGAAGCATCGGCAGGTTCTTCGCCTGCCGTGCCGTTAGTATCGAAGCCCTCATTCACTTCCGGTTCATCGGCGGCAAGCTCGCAACAGGCGGGCAAACTTCCAGGCTCCACGGCCTCGAAGGCTTGGTAGCGATTACCGATTTCACCATTTACACGGTCGGAAATCGTGCGAGGCCACAAACCGAGGAGAAGGAGTGCGGCTACGAGCAAGCCGGCAGGAAGCAATTCCGAGAGATTTAGATCCTTAACGGGGTTTTCCTTTTCAAATTCAGCGAATTCTTCCGTCTGTTCACCAAAGAAAACATTGGCCACTGCGCGTAATCCAAAGATTGCTGAAATAATGATTCCTATAACAGCGAGTACCAAAGCAAAGCGAGTACCGGGGTTTTCGCCTAGAGACATAAAAATCCCGAATTCCCCCCAGAAGTTTCCAAAACCGGGAAGCCCGATGGTCGCGAGTGCGGCAGCTAAGAAAAAGCAAGCCAACACAGGTGTCTTGGTTGCAAGTCCGCCCATTTCATCCATTTCAAAAGTGCCACACCGACGATACACGAAGGTGCCGACCAAAAACATGAGGGCCACGGAAAGTCCATGCGCAGTCATAAGCATAACGACAGAACCGGCCCCAAGAGCGGAACAGGTGGCTACTCCTAGAAAGCAGTAACCCATGTGCATCACGGAGCCATAACCGACCATGCTCTTCAGATTGTTTTGAGCCATAGTCACTAAACCGACGAAAAGTACGTTACCCAAGGCCAGCCAGATCAGGAAATCACTCCATTGAACAGCTCCGGACGGAAGTAGCGGAACCGCAACTTGAACCAGTCCATAAAGGCCAAACTTCTTGAGAACACCGGCGTGGAGCATGGAAACCGACGTCGGGGCCGCGCTGTATGCCCGGGGAGCCCATGTGTGAAAGGGAAACAAGGCCACCAATATACCGAAACCAAGGAGAAAAAGTCCAAAAATTTTGAACTGCGCGGACTCAGCTAAGGGTGTCGTGGAAAGAAGGTTGATCAGAGTGGGGAAATCAAATTTCTCCGCGTCTCCCATGACGTTCAAGGCGACCAGTCCACCAAGCACGACCAACGCCCCGAGCGTAAGGTAAATGGTAATCTCAAGAGCAACGCTGCGACGATCACGTCCGCCCCATAGTCCTATCATTATGAACGTCGGAACCAGAGCGAATTCGTGGAATAGGAAATAAAAGAACAAATCCACGCTGGCGAAGAACCCCATGAGGCCGGCCTGCATGAGGGTAAGCAAGGCGAGATACAGACGGATACGCTCAGCCCCAGAATGGATGGCAGCCAAGCCTGCGGCCAAGCCCACGAAGCCGGCCATGGCAAACAGCGGCGACGAAACTCCATTCAAACCTAGGTGGAAGGTAATTCCCAATTCCTGTAAACCAGTTCGATCAAAAAGAACTTCGTACTTGTAATCCGCTCCCACGGCGCCTTCAAACCAAAGGAAAAGGAGAATTCCGGCGACAAAGGGAACGCCAAAGCCAACATAGGCCAATTTCTTGGCTGTCTCATCGCTTGTGACTACCCCGGTGAACAAACATATCGAGACAACCGTCGGTACCACGATCGACGCTAACAAAAGCAACTCTTCAAAGCCTAAGTTCATTTCAAAAATGCCCGAACCAGCCTGCGGCATAGGCGAGAAAACCCACGACCCCGATCAAGAACCAGAAAGCGTAGGCATGAATGCGACCCAAGTAAAAAGACTTGCCGAGCAAGGCGAAAAGACCGGCCGCTCCCGCACTGCCGCGTACCATAAACCCGGAAATGAAAAGGAGTTCCAGCACCTCGAGGATTCGAGCAACACGTTGCTGGATGGATGTCACGTAGAAATTGTATATCTCGTCGAAGAATAGTTTGCTGGAGCAAAGCTGAAACAGCGCAGGAGCTTTTTCGATGAGAGGATCTTCGTTGCCGACTTGTCCGTAAAGGCGTCGAGAACCCAAGGCTCCCGCAACCCAGGCGAAAGTACCAAGGACGACCATCCACAAGTGACCCGACATGCCGTGAACCACATGAAGATCAGCATGAAACGCGGCAAACAGAGCTTCAGGCCAAAGCGCCTCGAATCCGCCAATTGCCGAAAGTACAGCTAGGATGATAAGCGGCCAAGTCATCACCGAGGGACTCTCATTAGCTTCCGCAACGTGCTTGGAACGGGGTTCCCCGCAAAAAGCGATCCAGTATAGTCGAAACATATAAAAGGCGGTAAGAATCGCTCCGAGGTAAAGAACTACAAAAACGGGAAGATTCAAATTGTAGGCACCCAACAGGATGGCATCCTTGCTGAAATATCCGGAAAAGAAATTAACTCCGGAAATGGCGAGTACGCCGATAAGGAAGGTGTTGGCGGTTACCGGCATGCGACTACGCAGCCCTCCCATCTTGAATATGTCCTGCTCGTGGTGACAGGAATGAATTACGGAACCTGCACCGAGGAACATGAGACCCTTGAAAAAAGCATGCGTGGCAAGATGGA
>CALBIN010000300.1 GCA_937893275.1 uncultured Opitutia bacterium
GCGAACACGCCATCTGGGGGAAACACGCCCTTTTCGAGGAATCCCTTCGTTCCCCGCTCATCATATCATACAAGGGCATTCCAAAACCAGGAGAAGCCACTCGATCGGTGGTCGAGACCTTGGACCTTTTTCCCACTG
Organism: uncultured Opitutia bacterium; assembly: GCA_937893275.1. Taxonomy (GTDB): domain Bacteria; phylum Verrucomicrobiota; class Verrucomicrobiia; order Opitutales; family Seribacteraceae. The sequence continues at coordinate 139 of CALBIN010000300.1, forward strand.
TCTGCGACTTGGCCGGACTGGAGAAGCCGGACTTTCTTCATGGCCAGTCCTTGGCCCCCATTTTGAAGAACCCGCAGGCCAAGGGGCATCCGGCGATCGCCTACAGGGGAGGAGCCCAGACCATTCGCACCGACACCCACCGTCTCATTACCCACCAGAAAGGCGAGCTCGAGCTCTACGACCACACCACGCCCGAAGGCGAAACGAAAAACTTGGCTGCTGACCAACCCAAGAAGGCGTCCGTGCTTCTCAAACAACTCCAAGCAAGGTTGGCGAAGTAGGCCTTCTGCCCAAAGCCTAAAACAAAAAACATGATCAATTTCCCAACCTCTTTTCTCTCCTTTTTCATCTTGGGACTTTGGACCTGCTCCGCTGTTCACGCCAAGCCGCTTAAGGTTTACGTCTTGTGCGGCCAGTCCAACATGGAAGGTCATGCCAATATAAGCACCTTCGAGGCAATGAGCACTGATCCGCTGACCAAGCCCGTACTGGAGGAAATGGTTGATGAAAAGGGAACCCCCGTTGTTTGCGATCAGGTTTGGATATCCTATTTCACGGGAGGAGGGGACAACATGGGGGAAGGCTTCGGCAAACTGACCGCTGGTTTTGGTTCCCGAAGAAACCCCGCAGAAGCGAGCGACAAGATCGGGCCTGAGTTCACCTTTGGGATCTACGCCCAGAAGGCCTTGCGGGAACCGGTCCTCATCATCAAGACGGCATGGGGTGGAAAGTCCATTCATACCGACTTTCGTCCCCCTTCCGCAGGTCTTTATCCCTTTAGCGAAAAGGAGCTGGAAAACTTGAAAAAGCGGGGAAATAACTTGCAGGAAGCAAAGGCTGAGAAAAAAGAACAAACGGGGCGTTTCTACCGTCTTATGATCGAGCATGTCCGCCGAGTTCTCAAGGACGTTAAGCGGGTTTATCCCGATTACGATTCGAAGGAAGGCTACGAGATCGCCGGATTTGCCTGGTTTCAAGGTTGGAACGATATGGTGGCCAGCGGGACTTACCCGAACCGTGGTCAACCCGGCGGATACGATGCATACAGTGAATGCTTGGCTCATTTCATCCGTGACGTGAGAAAGGACCTCAAGGCTCCGGACATGAAGTTCGTCATCGGTGTCATGGGCGTGGGTGGACCCTTGGATAAGTATGCCAGTCAACGCTATGTACCCATTCACGGAAGCTTTCGGGAAGCCATGGCCGCACCGGCATCGCTACCTGAATTCAAGGGCAACGTGATGGCTGTTCCGACGGCCCCTTTTTGGGATGCGCGCCTTCAGGAACTCGAGGACAAGCAGGGCAAGGTCAAGCAGATGGAGGGCTTCCTCAAGAGCAAGCACAAGGACCATCCGAACAAAGATGGTTCGATGGCCGCTCAAGCCCAAAAGACTTATCTGGACAAGTACCGCAGGACGTTAATCTCCGAAGAGGATGAGTCCTATGCCAAGATTGCCCGATCGAATGCGGCTTATCATTATTTCGGGAGTGCCAAGACCATGGCCCGAATTGGAAAAGCATTTGCCGAGGCCATGATCGAAATGGAGAAACAAGTGAGATGAGGTTTTCCCTCTAAGGTGGCAAACGTGCCATCAAGCACTGTGAATGCCAGGTTGGCGAAATCAGAGAAACAAACTACCTAACCTAGCCTATGCCAACTCGCCGTCTCCTGCTCAACTTGCTTCCGTTGGTTTTCTTGGCGGCTTTTCTGCATGGCGAGAAGCGGCCGAATATTCTATTGGTCATGGTAGATGACATGGGCTGGTCAGACCTCGGTTGCTACGGCGGCGAAATCGATACTCCCAACGTCGACTCACTGGCAGCCGGTGGGCTGCGTTTTACGCGGTTTTACAACAACTCTGTCTGCGGCCCCACCCGGGCGTCGTTGCTGACCGGCCTCTACTGCCAGCAAACTGGGCACCGCGGCAATCACTGGAACCAACCGAAGGATTTTTCGAAATGCGTACTCATCCCTGAGTTGCTGCAGGACGGGGGTTACCACACCGCCATGGTCGGCAAGTGGCAAGGGCGCGACCTCGCGGTGACGCGTGGATTCAACCGTTTCTTCGGACCCAACTGCCAAGCCAAGATCAGCTATTGGCATCCCGTCGTGAGCAACGATTTCTACCTCGACGGCAAGCCGTGGAAATTCACCGACGATTTTTTCATGACCGATACCTTCAACGACCATGCCGTCACCTTTCTCGAGGAATCCGTGGCCGGTAAAAAGCCTTTCTTCCTATACGTTGCCTACGTTGCCCCGCACTGGCCCTTGCACGCCCGCGAGAAAACCATCGCGCCGTTCCGCGAGCGCTACCGCAAACAAGGCTGGAACGACTGGCGGGCCACTCGCCTCCAGCGCCAGCGCAAGATTGGTCTCTTGCCGGATGGCTCTAAGCCCGCGCCCTATCCTGGAAATGTTCCTGACTGGGCCAAGGACAAGCACAAGGGCTGGCAGGCCGAACGCATGGCGGTCTACGCCGCCCAAATTTCCAACGTCGATCGCGGGGTGGGGCGGATGCTCGAGGTACTCAAGAAATCCGGCCAACTCGACGACACGCTCATCCTCTTCCTCTCCGACAATGGAGCCGCTCCCGATGGAGGATTCGGGCCAAGCAACAGTGGCTTCGGATTCAGTTCCAGTTCCCCGAAAACGAATTGGCGTAGGGACAAGACCACCATTCGGCCCGGCAGTGGTCCGAAAGTCATGCCCGGTCCGCACGATACTTTCGCCGGATATGGCTTGGCTTGGGCCCTCACCAGCAACACCCCCTTGCGCAACGCCAAGATGTCGTCTTACGAGGGTGGCATTCGCACCCCGCTCATCGCCCACTGGCCCAAGGTCATCAAGAAAGGGAACGGGCTCACTCGCCAACCCGGCCACGTCATCGACGTCATGGCCACCTGCCTCGACCTCGCCGACCTGAAATACCCCACCGAGTTCCGCAAGCGCCGACCTCTTCCCATGGAGGGCAATAGCCTTGCCCCCATCCTGCGCGGCGAGAAGCGTACAGGCCACGAGACCTTGGCCTGGGCAAATACCAGCGGCCGCGCCCTCATGATGGGCGACTGGAAAATCGTTCGTCCCCGCGACAAGCTCCCGTGGGAGCTCTACGATCTCTCAACCGATCCCGGCGAAACCCTCAACCTCGCCAAGCGTCACCCCGACCGCCTCAAGGACATGGCCGCCCGCTACGAAACCTGGCGGCAACGCGTCGGCGCCCGCTAGGTCCAAAGCCGAATCTAAGCTCTCTGTGATGAAACAATTCCCAATCGCCATACTCGTCTCACTTTACATTGTCAGTTTTGTCCTGCAGGTTAGTCACGCGGGGGAACTGAGCCTGATGGAGACGGATGACACCATCGGCATCACCCTGCGCGGCAAACCAGTTCTTGAAAACGTGAAGACTGCAAGGCCCGTTCCCAAGGGGCTTGCGAAACACTATTCACGCAGCGGCTATATCCATCCGGCCTGCACTCCCACGGGCGGGGAAATCTCCGGAGCTACCCTATGGATAGATGGCGTCGGTTCAGCTCCAGGTTATCAGGGAAACTTAGCCATTCCTGTGTTTGCCGGTAAGCATGAGATCAAGGTCGGTGAAGCCAAGCAACCTGACTTGTCCCGATAAATGAAACCTCTTTCCCTCCTTTTCCTGCTTTCCAGTGCCTGGGCATGCTCGGAGGTTCAGGCAGCCCGAATCAGTCTGTCCGACTACAAGCGCATTCTCTTCATCGGGGACTCCATTACCCACGCCGGACATTACGTTTCCTACATTGAGACTTGGCTTCGGCAAAACGACAGGCGTCTTCCGGAACTGATCCAGATCGGGCTTCCCAGTGAGACCTGCACGGGGCTTTCCGAGCCTGCTCATCCATGGCCCCGACCCAATGTTCACGAACGCCTGAAAAGGGCTTTGCGGAAGACTGATCCGGATCTCGTCTTTGCCTGCTACGGAATGAATGATGGCATCTATCATCCCTTTTCGGAAGAAAGGTTTGCCACTTATCAAGCGGGGTTGGAAAAGCTGATCGCCGAGGTTGATCGACAGGGAGCGAAGTTGATCCTGCTGACGTCTCCGCCCTTCGATCCCATCAAGCTCAAGGGAACACCGAAGATTCGTCCCCTGGGGGCCCAATCTTATGCGTGGTTTGCGATTTACGAAGGCTATGACGATGTTGTAAAAACCTATTCCCGGTACGGCCTTTTGAAAGAACGTGATAAACGTGTGCTTGCGACAGTGGATTTTCATGCCGCCGTGACGAAAGCGCTTGCCAAGCAACGAAAAACCATACCGGATTTTTCCTTTCATCCCGATGGAGTTCACCTGAATGCAGACGGTCACAAAGTCATGGCAACCGCAATCATGCGGAAACTCCAAATGACCGAATCCCTCGAAGATCTCGACGAGCAGTTATTCAAGCTGGTTCATGAACGGCAGACCTTGCTTCACTACAGTTGGTTGACCCACGTAGGGCATAAACGACCGAGCACAAAAGCAGGGATTCCACTGCCGGAAGCGCAGAAGCAGGCGAAGGTTTTGGAAGAGAAAATTCAAGGACACCTCCATGGCCGCTAATCGTGACTCGCTCCACCGGAGTCACATGTCTGGATCGCAAGGCTCTACAAATCTCGGGTCACAACCTGTTCGTCGCTAAGCGACCCGAAAGAGCACGGGCCCGTGTACAGCACTGCCTTTGGTCGAAGCCAGTCGTCATTGTCAGTCCGCAAGGCCGTTAAGAAATCCTTGCCCGAATTGGTTGGATAGTTTCAGAGCCTCTTCTTAGGGGTATTGACAGGAGAGCTCGACGGACCAAGTTTCATTTTATGAGTAATGTGATGCGATTTGGAGCTGCGGCAGACGGCAAGGCTGATGATACGGAGGCGATTCGTCATGCGGTGGAAGAGGGCGATGGAGTCTTGCATTTTCCGCCCGGGACTTATCGCATTACTTCCCCGATTGAGATCAACCTTTCCGAAAGGGGTCCTTTGGGGATTGATGGTACGGGAGGCACGGCCCGTGTGTTGATGGCAGGCAAGGGACCGGCTTTTCGTTTGATTGGCACGCATGGCGGCACGGGTGATCCGGCCAGTCGAAAGAGCAATGTCGCGAATCATCAGCGCTTGCCTACGATCAAAAACATTGAGGTGGAAGGGGCCCATTCGGAGGCAGATGGTTTTGAACTGATCCAGACGATGCAGTCGGTGTTTGAGGGCGTAATGGTTACGCGGTGTCGGCATGGAATCCATCTCATCGAGCGCAATCGGAACGTTCTCATCAGTCATTGCCATGTTTATTTCAACACTGGCGCGGGCATTTTTCTAGATGGCGTGAACTTGCACCAGATCAACATCGCCGGAAGCCACCTCAGTTACAATCGATTGGGTGGTATTCGTATTGAGCGTTCCGAAGTTCGCAACCTTCAGGTCACTGGCAACGACATCGAATATAATAATCATCGCTCGCACAAGACTGCACCTGAACCGACTGCCGAAATCTACATAGATACTACTGCGGAAGGGGCCAGCGTGAACGAGGTGACCATTGCGTCGAACACCATTCAGGCTACCGGTTCGCCCGAAGGCGCGAATATTCGCATCAAGGAAAAACCTGATGCATCGCGGCCTCCCGGGCTTTTTGCCATAAGCGGCAACGTCATCGGCAGTCAGGAAAACAATGTGCATCTCACCGGGTGCTACGGTGTAGCGCTTAGTGGCAACACCATCTATTCTTGCGAAAGCCGCAACCTACTCATCGAGGATTCCCGTCTCATCAACGTCAGCGGCAATACTTTCCGCCGTCACACTCCGAAGTATGGCACGGGCGTGCGTTTTGTGGATTCCTCGGACATCACTTTCACCGGATGCGGCATTCACGATGAGACCGACACGGGTCAGCCTCGCCTCACAGCGTTGTTGGAGTTGGAAAGGTGCGAACGCATCAACGTCACCGGAAGCCAGTTCATTAATGGTTCCATCGGCGTTGCCGCCTCGGACTGCTCGCACGTGACCTTGACCGGCAATACCCTGCACGACATCCGCGAAAAACCCATTGCTCAGCATGCCATCCACTTCATCGGCAAAGGTGCGGGCAACTTGGCCACCGGAAACACCATCGGTTTCACTCGAGGCAAGTCCATTCACGGTGACCTGACATCCAATTGCAACCTGACAGTCGACCAATAACCTTTCTCTCCCTCAACTTTTATACCTGATCCGCTAGGGCAAGAATATGCGCAACTTAACTTTTTTACTGGCCACGGCGATCACGGCCTTGGCCCAAAATGAAACGCAGTGGCGCGACATCACGGAATGGGGCGTCGAGGGTCGCGGTTGGGCCGATCAGGAGCGCAAGCGGTGGTTCGATCGCTTTCCGGCCAAGGCGGAGGGCAAGGTGACCAAAGCGGTCTGGAGCCTCAGTCGCCACAGCGCCGGCATGATGGTTCGGTTCAAGACCGATGCCACAACTATTCGGGCGAAATGGAAGCTGTTGTCCTCGCGTTTGGGCATGCCGCACATGCCGCCCAGTGGGGTGAGCGGACTGGACCTCTATGCCCGTGACTCCAAGGGCCAATGGCGCTGGGTCGCGGCCACCAAGCCCAACAAGCAGGACATGGAGGCCACCTTGCTTTCCGGGATAGCCCCCGGCATGCGGGAGTACGCCTTGTATTTGCCGCTCTACAATGGCACCGAGTCACTGGAGGTCGGAGTGCCCGCCGCCGCCAAGTTCGAGGGCCTTGCTCCGCGTAAGGCGAAGCCACTGGTTTTTTACGGCACCTCGATCACCCATGGTGCCTGCGCCTCGCGGCCAGGCTTGGCTCATCCCGCCATTCTGGGTCGGCGGCTCGAGATGCCGGTGATCAATATTGGCTTTTCCGGCAATGGTCGCATGCACAAGGAAGTGGGTGACCTCATGGCCGAATCGGATGCGGCCTGTTATGTCATTGACTGCCTGCCCAACATGAACGCAACCACGGTAGCCGAACGATGCGTGCCCTTGGTCAAGCAACTCCGCAAGGCCCGTCCGAATACACCCATTGTTCTGGTGGAGGACCGTCGCTTCGCCAATTCCTGGCTTCTTCCGGCCAAGGCGAAGTTCCACGATGACAACCAAGCCGCACTGCAGAAGGCGTACAAGGAATTGAAAGCCGCCGGCGTGAAGCAACTCCACTATCTTCGGGGCGACCTGCTGCTTGGTGGGGACACCGAGGGCACCACCGACGGCTCTCATCCGAACGATCTCGGTTTTTTTCGCCAAGCCGATGCCTTCGAACCCGTGCTGCTCCAAGCTCTGGGCTTGAAGTAATCGCCGGCTTACGATTGGAAATTGTCAAACGAGCCCGAGTCGCTACAATAGTTGCTTCGTTTTCCCAACTGACCTGAACTTCGATCCATTTGTTATGCGACTCTTCACATTTGTCCCATTCGTTGCCCTGGCGGCTTGCTTTCTTCAGTACGGTATAGCCGATCCGCTTGCCGTGCCAGAGGACAAGATGCCTGCCCTCAAGAACCAGAAGGCTCCGTTTCGCGGAGTGATCAAGCACGATGGCTATGTCGGCCATACTTGGGTCGCTTATCCTCATGTCGAGAACCCGGCCAGTCTGGGCATCGACCCGCGCGGCCGTCTCTTCGTGGCGGAAGCCAACCGCTTTTGGTTCGGTGTGCCTGACCTTCGTGGGGCCAAGCAGATGACGCGGGGCGATTTCCGATCGGTCACGGTGGAGGATCGCCAGAAATTATATGATGAGCATATCGCCCGCCATGGACCTGGTCCCAAGGACAAGGACCCGGAATGGTATACCAAGACTCCCGATCGGCTCATACGCCTCGAGGATGCCGATGGTAATGGGGCGGCCGACCAGCGCACCCTGTTTTCCGACCATTTCAACAAGCCCTTGGACGGCATAGGATTTTCCGTTCTCGCCGAAAACGACGCCGTCTACTTTACCTGCATCCCGGCGGTCTGGAAGATGACCGACAAGAACGACGACGGGGTGGCCGACGATCACGTGGCGATCTCCGAGGGCTATGGCGTGCGTGTCTCCTTCATCGGGCATGACTTACACGGCATCATACGAGGCCTTGATGGTCTCCTGTATTTC
>CALBIN010000301.1 GCA_937893275.1 uncultured Opitutia bacterium
CCAAAGCCTTCAGTAGGAGCTAGGAGTTGGCCGGCGTAGAGGGCTTTACCTTCTTGCTCGTGAAATTTCTCACCAGCGTCGAGCAAACCATCGATCCAAGGCAGAAGCTTACGGGCGGCGTGATCGGTGTGGAGAATGACGGGAACGTCATAGGCCTCTGCCATGGCGTGAACGTGCTTGGCCCCCGAGACGGAGCCGGCGATGGCCGACTTTTGGCCATCGTTCGAGAGGCTCTTTCCCGCATAGAAGACACCTCCGCCGTTGGAGAACTGGATCATCACGGGCGATTTCACCTGGGCAGCCGTTTCAAGTACGGCGTTGACCGAGTTGGTGCCAACCACGTTGACCGCCGGAAGCGCATATTCGTTTTCTAGGGCATCATTGAAGATCGCTTGAACGGCGTCTCCGGTAGCCACTCCACCTGGGAATTTGTTACTCATGATTGTATATTTTCGTTATAATAAAAGGATCGATTTTACTGCAAAGAGATAAAGGAAGGAATATCAAAACGTAACCGAGAAAGAGTCGAAAGAAAAAAAAGCGACCCATTGACTGATACGAGAAAGGTAAAAAAGGCCGGACTCGGGTGATCAGCGAAGCAAATCGCCAATATCGCCCTGCCCAACCGCTTTTTCCACCTCGTCCAACTTGATGAAGGTCGTGCGGGTGTGCGGAAGCTTGTAGCGCTTGAAGACGCCCTTCTTCAAAAGGTAGTAGAGTTTGCGTTGAGATACTCGGAGCACTTTGGCGGCCTCTGAAATGCGCAGGATTTTGGGCACCGGGGGCTTGCGAAGCTCGTCCATGTAGTTTTCCTGCGCCATGGCCGTGGATTCGAGTTTATCGATTCGATCATCGATCGAGTCCAGCCGTTCCTTAATTTCGCTTAGAGCGAGAAAAATGATTTCGTTCTCAATGGCGAAGTCATCGGAAATACCGAGTTCACGAGCTTTTTCATTACGAAACTTTACGGCGTCGATACGACTGCGGAAATACTTCCTGTGACGTTTTTGTCGATAGGTCCAAGTTATGCAGTGAGAGGAGGCCCGACTGGCAACAAAGGAGTAAGAGACTTTCATGTCGTCAAAATGATAAAGGTATGGTCCGAAAAAGAATTGCCTTTCGCTGGAGAATCTTTGGTTTAAGATTTGATTATGCCACAGATGGCTCGAAACGAAAGGCTATGAGCGAAAAGAATTTTCCCGAAGTTGTAAACGAGATTCACCAAAAGGATGCCCGCTACGGCAAAGGGGCTTATTTTTTTGTTCGTGAAGCTCTGGATCATACTCTCAAGTCAATTGAGAATTCTCCCAAAAAAGATTCGGGGCACGTTTCCGGCAATCAGTTGCTGGATGGGATTCGAGAATTTGCGCTCGATCGATTCGGCCCGATGACCATGACCGTACTGGAACACTGGAAGGTGAGCAAGTGCAGGGATTTCGGAGACATTGTCTTCAATCTCGTGGACTACGGGATCTTGGGACGTACCGACAACGATTCTCCTGAAGATTTCGATCAGGGTTATGACTTTCGTGAGGCTTTCGTGAAACCCTTTTCTCCCGATTCCTCTGCAGACGACAAGCAGGAACCGTCTCGTAACTGAGCTAACCACCCAGCACGAAACGCACGATAAAATAGACCAAGGCCATGATGGCCAAGGCGACCATGCAAGAGGCTTGACTCTTCGCATAAGGCCCCGAACCGAAAGCTCCCCCCTCATTCATTTCCGCCCGTGCGGCGGAATCACTCTCATCCTCGAATTCCGAATCCATAGAGTCGAAACCACAAGCGGGGCAGACCTTGCCATCCGACTCATGCCACTCGAAATCACAATCACTGCATTGTCGAAACATAACTTTACATCTTCGTCCGCAGAATGGCAGGGTCGAGAAAAATTCTTGCAAAATGGATAGGGAAAGAAATAAGGCGACTTTCGCCTTGAGCATTAGATGAACTGTCTCAAGGATATCGATTTCCTCGTGAACATCAAAAGACTTACCACTTCACTTCCCATTATGTTGATGGCAGGTGCGAATTCATTGTTCGCCTCGCCGCTCACCGAGGAATTAGCAACGGTTCATGGTAAAGCCCAAGCCGGTGATGCATACTACCAAGGCGCGCTTGCTCTCTTTCACCGACATGGCGAACGTGGATTGAACGTAAATGTAGCAGAAGCCGAAAAGTGGGCTCGTCTCGCCGCGGCAAAGGATAGTCCCTTCGGGTTGTGCGCACTCGCCGGGATAGAACTGGAAAAAGGCAATTCGGAACGCGGAAGATACCTCTATGACGAAGCGTACTTGAATTCGGGCCTTCTCGCCCTTGCCCGCGACGACGATCCTCTCGCCCTTTTCTGCCTGAGCATGATTGAAATAGACAACCCCCCTCGAAATTTCTCGAAGGCAATACGACACTTGACTAAATCAGCCGACTTAGGATTGGGAGCTGCTCAAAGTACTCTGGGAATGCTTTATTTCACAGGTATCGGCGTCAAGAAAAACTCTCAAATGGCCATTCGATGGTGCTCGAAGGGAGCGAGGCTACAATCTCCACTGGGAATGTTCTACCTCGGCATGGCATACTCGGTCGGGGATGGCATTGATTACAATAAAGACATCGCCGGTCGTTGGCTGCGAGCTGCGGCCGATCGCAACCTTCCAATGGCTCAGCTTACTCTTGGAATGAAATACGCCACAGGGGAAAGTCTTGATCGTAATCTGGAGGCGGCCGTAGGTTGGCTGGAGAGAGCCTCCTCAAATGGTTCATCAGAGGCGAAACTACAACTTCGCAAGTATCGAGTCCTTCTTGAAAAAGCGCAAAAAGGCGAATCTTCCACGGCCATAGACATGGACCAAAGATCTCTCGCCCAAATTGCAGCTGAAAAAGCCTCGATGAGCTCAACGAATCTGGATAAAAACGCCACAGTCGCCCCCTCCCCGGGATCTTCTCCATTAAGTCCAAAAGAATTGGCTGATCCCGTGACCTACGCCCGCAAAGCCTTAACCGTAGAGAAAAACCCGACCAAGGCCATTCGCCTGCTTAAAGGACCGGCGCGTTCGGGGGACTCGGAAGCATCTCGTCTGCTCGGCACAGTTTATTATCGGGCGAAAGAGTTTGAACAGGCACGAAGTTGGTTCCAGTCTTCCGCCAAAGGAGGCGATGTTGAAGCCCAACGCTTTCTTGGGATGATTTTTTTCCTCGGGCAAGGAGTAGAGCAAGATTACGCACAAGCATCCCATTGGCTGGGAAAAGCTAGCGCAGGCGGCGATACGCAAGCACCCCGCTACCTTCGCATAGTCGAACAATTCTATAAATCCGACACGACCGCTACGGAAGCACCGTAACCATACTATTTAGGCGGGGCGGAATTCCGCAGCATAGGCTTGAAGCAGAACCGCATGAGCCGATCAAAGCCCACAAAACATAGCCCGCAATAGCTTGGAAATCTCTTTGGTGAAAGCTATTGGGCCCAAGATGCCCCGCGCAAATCTAGATTCAGCTGGTTTGTCGTACCCGATTCGATATAGAATGGCTTGGACCAAACGACGCCGACTTGACCAAGCGGGGCGGTCCCGATGATATGGTAAGTTCCAGGAGCAAGCGAACTCACTTTGGCAAGGCCTCGAGCATCAGTTTTGATACGGGCAAGATTTGAATCAGCCAATGCGTTTCGTATATGAGCAGCAACTCCGGGATATCGGTAACCACTCTGTATTGAACGAGCCCACAACTCGGCAGCGGTCTTGATGCCTTCCCGAACAGGAATCTGGATGCCGGACCTTTTTACGATAGTGTCCAAATCATCTCTAAGAACGAAAAACTCAATATCGGAGGCAGGTCGCACCTTGTTGTTCAGGAACTGGACATTCGCATTAACCTCCAAGTTGCCGTCGCCAGTGGGTACCGAACGAACAACGGGGATGGAAGGACTGTTCGAAGAAGCTGCCGAGGGCCTTGTTGATCGACTAAAACCACGTCCACTTCGCGAAGGCAAAGGCAATGGATCGATTCGCGACGGCACGGGAGAAACCCTAGAAGTTGCAGCGAAACCTCCTCCTACTCCTCGCCCGGAAGACAGGGACGGAAAAGAACTTCTCGGAGCGGATCCACTTGATGAACTCGAAGCAGATAGTGACCTTATGGGAGATTCGGAAGACCCGCCACCGCGTAAGACCCGAATCGCATCTCGAAGAGATACCACCGCACCTTCGAGCTGGGCAACCCTATCGCGAGAGAGATTCAATTCATTGTCTTGAAGGGTGATCTGCTGCTGTTGAGCCCTTTCACGCTCAAAGGTTTCCCGCTTAACCTGCTTGGACGCTTGAAGTTCGTTTTGCAAGTCATTGATCTTGGCTCGCTCCCGCTCGATCTGCATTCCGGAGATGAGGTTCTTTTGACGCTCTTCTTGGAGTTCACGACCAAGCGCATCGTTACCTTGACTGGACTGAGACAACGTCAATTCTGTCTTCAGCCTTTCATTTTCTTCGCTAAGTTTTTTCAAGAGAGACGTACCAACAGGAGACGAGCCCGTAAAATCAGGAACTCCTGAAGACACTGATGCCGTGCCAAGGCGAGCCGCATCAAGCTCGGCACTACGAGTCCGAGCAACACGGAGATCTTCTTCGAGGACAATCAAGCGCCTGTTCGCTTCCTTAAGGTCGGCGTCTGTTCGATCCAAATTCATTTTTGCGGATTGCTCGGCATTACGA
>CALBIN010000302.1 GCA_937893275.1 uncultured Opitutia bacterium
GTAGAACTCCGCTGTCGAATCCTCTCTACTCGAAAGGGTCGCCGCATGCCCGCTTTTGCCGCAGGTCTCGGTGGCGTCAATGGCTTTCGCCTTCGCCTTAATGCCGCCGCTCGCAATCTGCAGTTGATTCGGGGCGAGGAAACCCTCGCAACCGTTCCTTATGTTTGGACTTCCGGTAAGTGGATGAACCTGTCCTTTCGAGCTGAGTCTAAGGGAGATGGGGGAGCGATTGTTTCGGCCAAGGTTTGGAGCGAAGGTGATGAGCCTGCGAATTGGTCTATTTCGCACGAAGACAACGATCGTTTTGCAGGTGGCAAATGCTCACTCTGGGGACTGCCCTATGCGAGTACGGAAATTCTCTTTGATGACTTGAAGGTTCTGGTTCTGGAGTCAGCTGAATAGCCCCGCCCTTTTTCTTTTTCCTTCCATCGGCCTCTCTCCTGCGGTTGCAATAAAGTTCGCCTTAAGCATATAAAGAAGTTTCTTTGGCATGAATTGTAGAAAAAATTGGAGGTTGGCGCTTTGCCTTGCGGTTGCGTTTTGGGGCATGGGCCTCCTTTGGTCCGTTCCCATCTCTCAAAAACCTCATGTAGTATCTGCAGAGGGAAAGAAGAATTTCATCAATAAGGTGCGCTCTGTCTTTGCTGAATATTGCTATGATTGCCATGGAGAAGGAGCAAGCAAGGGTGACTTTGTTTTGGATGATATTTTAAAACATGACGGTGTGCTCGAAGATGAGAGCTTCTGGAATAAAGTGTGGCAAAACCTCTACAAGCACAGCATGCCTCCTTCCCGAAAGCCAAAGCCTTCGGTTGCCGAGCGGGAGGCTGTTCTGGGTGCGATTGAGCGGACCGTCTTTGGTCTCGACCCGAGCAATCCAGATCCTGGTCGTGTGACTATTCGAAGGCTAAATCGGGTCGAGTACGATAACGTTATTCGCGATTTGACGGGTGTTGACTTTCGACCGGCCAAGGATTTTCCGCCTGACGATACCGGGCATGGTTTCGATACTGTGGGTGACGCTCTTTCGCTATCACCGCTCTTGCTCGAAAAATATATGTCGGCGGCGGATGCCGTATTGGATGGGGTTCTCGGCGAGTTTCCTCCAAAAAGAAAATTTCAACGGATCAAACCCTCGGATATGACGGGCGCAGGCTATGCGAGAGATGCTCGCGTGCTCTCTACTACGGGTGAAGTTGAGGTTCGCATTTCGCTTCCAAGACCCGGTGAGTATCGATTTCGCGCACTGGCTTGGGCCTCTCAGGCGGGAGGCGAGTTGGCGAAGATGAAATTCCGACTAAACGACCGTGACCTGAAAACCTTTGAAGTCACGCACGAGTCGTCGGATGCCGGTACTTACGAAGTGAGCACCAAGGTGGCGAGAGCGGGGAACGCCCATTTTCGGGTTTCTTTCTTGAATGATTTTTACGACCCAAGGAATCGCGACCCCAAGCGACGTGACCGTAATCTTTACTTGCATTGGCTGGAGGTAGAGGCTCCAAGTGGCGAACCATCTTCCGAGCTTCAAGCCTCTCGCCTAAAAGTTTTGGGAACTCGGCCGGAAGGTTCCGGCAACCGAGCATACGCGGAGTTTGTCTTGCGCCGATTTGTCCCTCGAGCCTATCGCCGGCCAGTTGCTGAACAGGAAATCTCCCGTCTGTTGAAATTATACGATGTAGTTGGCGGCAGGGACGTTCCTTTTTGGGAAGCGATTCGCCTGCCTCTCAAAGCTGTCTTGGTTTCGCCCCGTTTTCTTTTTCGAGCCGAGTCTCAACCTAGCCCTAACGATCCGAAAGCAGTTCACGACCTGGATGAGTTCTCGCTGGCTTCACGATTGTCTTTTTTCCTCTGGAGCACCATGCCTGACGATCAGCTTCTCGCTCTTGCCGCGAAGAAACAATTGCGGTCAAATTTGGCGATCGAGGTTCGTCGGATGTTGGCGGACAATAGGAGTCGAGCTTTTTCAAAAAACTTTGCTGGGCAATGGTTGCAGTTACGTGACCTCGAACTTGCTCAACCTGATAAAAAACGCTTTCCCGGTTTCGACGACAAATTACGCCGATCCATGCAGGATGAAACGGAGGCCTTCTTTAGCTACTTGCTGATGAAGAATCGACCTGTGACTGAATTTCTCGATGCCGACTACACGTTTATCAATTCCTCGCTGGCTCGCCATTACGGGCTTCGGGGCAAGTTTGGCGACGATCTAAAATATGTTTCCTTGAAAGGTACAAGTTTACCTCGGGGCGGGATTCTTACTCATGCATCCCTCCTCACCATCACTTCCAATCCCACTCGGACTTCTCCTGTCAAGCGCGGCAAGTGGGTGCTCGACAATATTCTCGGCACACCAGTGAAGGATCCTCCCCCGGACATACCCGATCTAGATGTTGCCGCATCTGATTCCAAGGGAAAAACTTTGCGTGAGCAGTTGTCAATCCATACCGAAAAACCTCTTTGCGCCTCATGCCACGTGTCTATGGATGCAATTGGATTTTCCTTGGAGAACTACGATGCGATAGGACGTTGGCGTTTGCAGGATGCCGGCAGTCCAATCGATTCCGTAGGGAAGTTGTCGACTGGAGAAACCTTTACCGGAGCTCTCGAACTTCAGCGGTTCATAGTCCATGGCCAAAAGGAAGCCTTTGTCCGTTGCTTGATCGAAAAGCTGCTGACTTACTCTCTCGGACGCGGTATCGAATACTATGATAGACCCGAGCTTGACAAGATTGCTCAACGGATGAGCGAAAGCGGTTACCGTTTTTCCGATCTCATTCTTTATCTTGTCGAAAGCGCTCCTTTCCAGAAGCGCAGGGGCGACTTCCCTACGGAATAAGGGTGAAATAGCTAAGACCATGAACACAGGCTTTTGAGCATTTTGTAGCCGGGACGACGGCAAGAACTGCTGCCAAGATTATTGGTGTTCAACCCAACACGGCCATTCGTTTCTACATGAGGCTGAGATTTCTCATAGCCTCTCAACTTCCCAGCTACGAATTGAATGGAGAGGTCGAGGCTGATGAGAGTTATTTCGATGGAATCCGAAAAGGGAAACGAGGCAGAGGAGCAGCTGGCAAAGTGGCTGTATTTAGCTTTCTTAAACAAGGCGGGAAGGTGTTTTTTACGGCCATCGTGCCTAACGCAAGAACCGAAACCTTGCTCCCGATCATTGAAGAGAGAGTCACTCCGGACAGCATTGTTTACACCGACACTTTCAAGGCGTACAATGCACTCGACGTCACAGAATTTCATCACATGCGCATCAATCATTCCAAGTTCTTCGCCGACAGGGGAAATCACATCAACGGGATCGAAAACTTTTGGAACCAAGCCAAACGACATCTTCGAAAATTCAATGGCATCAAACCGAACAATTTTCATTGGTTTTTCAAGGAGTGCGAATGGCGCTTCAATGGAGGCAACCATCAAAACCTCTACAG
>CALBIN010000303.1 GCA_937893275.1 uncultured Opitutia bacterium
GGCGAATCCAAACGTTCGCAAATCGCGAGTCTTGCTCCAAAAAAAGGTTCATGACCAATCATATCGATTGATCTCGTCGGAAGGAGAGGTGCTTCTTCGCGAAGGCAACGGTAGCCTCGAGAAGCTCAAAAAAGATCAAAAGATTGCGGGAGATGAGTCTGTCTTTCACTGCAGGGAGGAGAGTAAACTTCTCTTGGCGCGAGGCTCCGGAACCTTTCGTTTTATCGGGAAGAACACTTTTTCATGTGAGGAGTCGGGCATAGTACTTAGACGGGGTTCCATGTTGGCGGATTGGAGGACCCCGCATCGATTAGGGATAGAAGGGTTTGACGTAAAACTTTCAGTTTTTGGGAAATCCATACTTTTTGTCCAAGTTACGACCAACGGAGGCTTGAAACTGATTAGCTTGGCGGGAAGGACCCTAGTCGAGACTATGTCCTCGCCCGTGAGCAAGGTCGAGCTCCTCCCCGGTGAACTGGTTTTTGCGAAACCTTTGGACAAAGGCTTTTCCGATAAACTAAACGTGAACCTGAAGACGCTGGTGGCGACTTCCGCACTCGTCCACGAATTCCCTGATACCAGTGGTTTTCGAAGAGACTTGGCCAAGGCCGTTCTCGAGCAGGAAGTTCTTATTCGAAAAAGGTATCGGGCAGTGGTGGGAGATGCTCGAACACCGGATACCTTTGATATTCGAGAGCTTGCGCCGTCTGTTGAAGCCAACGCCACGAAGCAACCGGACTGAAACGGTTTTCAAGTCTTACATGGGTGCCCGCCAGAGGTTTTTCTTTTTGATTAGTTCGGCGACGCAAGTCGGCACGATTTCGGACCATCCATCCTTGCGCTCTCGAACCCTTTCGAAGGCATCTCTTGAGAAAACTCCCATGTTCGTCCGTTCGCAGTCCTGAATTGACTCCAACACACCATTCTCCCTGATGTACTTGTATAGGTTTCTGAGGTTTTTTGCCACCAGCAGGTTGTCGATTGTGACCAGTCCGTCTTCGCTCATCTCGACCTCAACGTTGTCACCAATGCCAATTTGCTTCCGATAGCGCTCGAAGTTTTCTTTTTCTATCGGGTAGGCGTAAATCCTTATGTTGTCCTTGAAGAGTATTCCGAATGCCTCGAGAATTCCTCCTTGTAGAGTCTCGTAATATTTTTCCTTGAATATATCGGCGAGGTTGTTGATTCCCATTACCAAACCTATGGGCTTGCGAATGTTGTGGCGGAGGAAAGCACTTAGTTTGTAGTACTCGAAGAAGTTGGAAACAAGCACCTCGTAACCGCAGGAATTGATGCAGTCTATTCGGGCCAGAAAGTCGGCGTGATTGATGTCGCCTTCCACATCTAGGCTGGAGAGGGTAAGCTCCATGAAGACTTTGACGTCATCCGGGTCGACGTCTTCTCTTGCGACAAAACTTTCTCTCGCTTTCTCAAGCATGTCTACGTTGACCTTTGTCAGAGGCCTGAAACTACCACGTTCTATAAGGCAAGACTTTTTGTACAGGGTCTCGGCCGGTTGCTCTACTCGACCCTCTTGGTCGAACATCACGGCTTGAGTAAGCCCCGTTTCCACCAACTTTAAGCTTAGTATTCGATTGTCGACTTTCTCGAATTCCGGACCATTGAATTGGATCATGTCCACCTCTATGCGATCATAACCGACGGTGTCGGTAAGGCTCTTTATGAAAGCGTCCGGGTCGTCTCGGTAATGAAAGGCACCATATATTAGGCTGGTGCCGAAAATTCCTATGGCTTCCTGTTGCAAGCCATTGTCTCTATCCAGCATGCGGACGTGTAAGATGATGTCGTGAGGTTCGGAGCCCGGCCGAAGCTGAAATCTCATGCCCATCCAACCGTGGCACTCGTTGTTCTTGCGGTAATTGAGGGCAGCCAAGGTGTTTGCGAATGAAAAGAAAGTGGCCTCGGTTCCTCTGGACTCGGTTAGGCGTTCCTCGAGCAGACCGTACTCGTGTTCCATCATTTGCACGAGGCGTTCACGGGATACATAGCGACTAGCCTTGCCGTATATCGCGTCGCTGAACTGCATGTCGTAGGCCGAAATGCTCTTGGCTACGGTACCGGCGGCTCCTCCCGCCACGAAGAAATGGCGGGCCACTTCCTGTCCGGCTCCAATTTCGGCAAAGGTTCCGTACTTGGTTGGATCTAGGTTTATTCTCAGGGCCTTGTGCTCGGCGCTCAATTGTTCTTCGCTCATAATTAACTCCGGCAAGTATCGTCTCTTTGCGGTAACGGCAAAGTTTTTCTTCGACCTTCTCTTCCAAATCAGGTTTCTTGGGTGTTTATCAAAAGTTTATGAAAGCATTCTGGTTGGACGTATTGAAACGATTCCTAGCATCGGCGGGAGTGGCCCTATTATTTGGGCTTTTTTCTTTCGCGCTTTTGTTTACCTTCATGTCATTGAGCCTTCGGGCGCCTGAGAACGAAGTTCCCAAGGACTCCATTTTGGTGATCGATTTGACCATGAACATTTCGGATCGCCCGGGTGGTTTTGACTTCGAGGAACTTGCCATGAGGGCCCTTTCCAAGCGTGGTGAGCCTCAAAGCTTCCACTTGCTCGAGTTAATCCGGACCATTCGCAAGGCCTCGGCGGACGAGGAGATAAGCGGACTCTTTCTCAAAGGTTCTCTACAACCCGTGGGTTATGGTTCCGGATATGCGACTCTTGCTGAGCTAGGGGAGGCGTTGAATGAGTTTCGGAAGTCGGGCAAGCCGATTGTGGGTTATGCCGTGGATCCTTCGTTGCCCGATTACTTTCTGCTGTCTCATGCCGACGAGCTTTTCTTGAATCCTTACGGTTCGTTTCTTTTCAACGGAATGTCGGCAGAGGTAACTTTTTATGGAAAGGCCTTTGAGGAATACGGCATAGGGGTGCAGGTGGCTAGAACTGGGGAATACAAGGGTGCAGTCGAGCCTTTCTTGTCCGATCGGTTCAGTGATTCCAATCGCGAACAATTGGAAGAGGTTTTGGGCGATCGTTGGGGTGACTATCTTGGGCTGGTCGCCCGCAATCGCAAACTAACCGTAGAGCGTTTGGGAGAAATCTCCAGAGAGCAATTTCATCTCACGGCGGAAGATGCGGTGGTTGCGGGCTTGTTCGACAAGTCGGCTCACTACGACGAAGTGATTGACCGTTTAGGCGAGATTGGCAGGATTGATGAAGATTCGGGTGAGTTCGCTCAAATCAGTCTGGGCAAATACGTCGACAGACCCAATTCCGTGGGTGACCTCCAAGCTCTCGAAGAGGATGAAAGGCCTGCCGTATCCGTGGTTTACGTGGAAGGTGCGATTCTCGATGGTTGGGGCGATGACGGAGAGTATGTCGGAGGCGATGAAATCGCGAGCAGGTTGCGAGCCATTCGCAAGGATGAAAAGACTAAGGCAGTCGTTCTTCGGATTAACAGTCCGGGCGGTAGCGTAACCGGGGCCGAGGCTATTCGGCGTGAGGTCGAGCGTGTGCGGGCGGACGGTATACCCGTTGTTGTTTCCATGGGTTCGGTGGCGGCTTCGGGTGGGTATTGGATAGCTGCCAAGTCGGAACGTATTTTTGCCAAGCCCGAGACGATCACTGGCTCGATCGGAGTGTTTGGCTTGCTGCCGAACATTAAGGAACTCGGCAATCGCTTTGGCGTAACTTGGGACGTAGTGAAAACGGAACCGCATGCCGACGCCTTTTCTTTCGTGAGACCGAGAACGGAGGACGAGATGGAATACTTCCAGCTTTACGTGGAGGATATATATGATCGTTTTTTGGATCACGTGGCTGCGGGACGCGATATGAACAAAACGGCTGTCCATGAGATCGCCAAGGGTCGCGTTTGGTCTGGGAAGGACGCTCGGGAAGTCGGTTTGGTCGATGAATTCGGTGGGCTTGGAGATGCCATACTTTACGCCGTTGAATTGGCTCGTTTGCCGGATGATTTTCAACTGATCGAGCATCCTCGCGTGGAGACTCCCTTCGAGGTCCTATCGGAAATTTTAGAGACTCCGCTCGGGAGCAAACTTTCCGCCGCGGCCATCAACAAAGATAATCCTGAGTTTGCCCGTTTCAAGGACATGAAGCGCAATTTGGGCATGTTCGGACGACTTAACGACCCTCGAAGCGCCTACGCCGTCTTGCCTTGGTTTTGGAATCAAGGGCTTTGACGATTATCCCAACTCCTTTTCTCAAGTTTCACCTTATTTATCATGAAGAACGAACCCGTTACACTAGTTAGTGATTGTCCCGCCACTCTCATTCCCGCAGGGGACGAGGTCACTTTGTCGAAGGGTGCGGAATACGTCGTGGCACAGGCTCTGGGAGGTTCCGTGACTTTGCGCGATGCCACCGGCATGTATCGTGTCGGTGTCGATAATCTCGATGCGCTCGGTGAAGAAGTGAAGGCCGCGGTGGAGGCCGAAAATGAGCCCGTTGCAGCAGATGAAGACAGGACTTTTGACGAGAAGAAAGTCTGGGATGCCTTGCGCTGTTGTTATGATCCTGAGATCCCCGTCAATATCGTAGACCTTGGTCTGATATACGACTTGAGTATCGAGGATGCGGGCGATGACGCTCGACGCGTTGAGGTCAAGATGACTTTGACTGCACAAGGTTGCGGGATGGGACCTGTGATAGCGGATGATGCTCGTACCCGTATCGAAGCTATGCCGGGAGTGGAGAGTGCCCAAGTAGAGATCGTGTGGGAACCCCCATGGAACCCTCGCATGATTTCCGCCGAGGGTAAAAAAGTTCTTGGTTTGGAATAGTAGAAAGGCATCGGCTTGCTAGGGGATTTTCCTTAGTCTCTTTTGCATCGATTCATGCACCAGCTTTCCAAACCTACAATTTTCAAGATTTATCATGCCAAAGATTAGTTTGCTCCACTTCCTTTTTGTGTTGTTTTCCCTCCACTCGGTATTCGCCGGGGACTGGTCTCAGTTTCGTGGCCCTACTGGACAAGGTCACGCCGATGTCAAAAAGCTACCTCTTCGCTGGAGCGCTACCGACAAGGTTATATGGAAAAAAGAATTGCCCGGTACGGCATGGTCTTCTCCTGTTCTCGGGGGCGGCAAGCTATTTCTTACCAACGCCGTACCCGATGGGGAAGGGGTCTCTCTTCGAGCGCTTCGAGTCGATGCGCTTACGGGCAATCTGGATTGGGATGTGGAACTCTTTCGCATGGAGTCCGCCCAACGTATCCACCGCAAGAACAGTCATGCCAGTCCTACGCCTTTTCTGGAAGATGATCGTCTCTACGTTCACTTTGGCAACCAAGGTACCGCGTGCTTGTCCCTAGCCGGTCAGACGATTTGGAAAAAACGCTTCGAATATCCTCCCGTACACGGAGTGGTTGTTCCCCGGTCGTTGAGGGCGACCTGCTTCTGTTCAGCGCCGACGGCGCCCGTGATCCCGCCCTTTACGCCTTGGACAAGCACACCGGAAAGATTCGCTGGCGAACCCCTCGTGATGCTTCGTCAAAAAAGAAGTTTTCCTTTTGTACCCCGATCGTCATCGACGTGGAAGGTCGTCGACAAATCATCAGTCCCGCCAGTGATTACGTTTTCGCTTACGATCTCTCGGGCAAGCAAATTTGGAAATCCCATTACCCCGGTGGTTACTCCGTTGTACCTCGCCCGCTTTATGCCAATGGGATTGTTTACGTAAGCAGTGGTTACGATCGACCGGTGGTTTATGCCGTTCGACCCACGGGTTCGGGTGACGTTACGGAAACTCACGTTGTGTGGAAGACTGATAAGAATGCACCCCGCAACTCTTCTCCTTTAGTCGTCGGGGATTTGTTTTTCATGGCTGCCGACACGGGCGTGGTATCGTGTTTGGATGCAAAGTCGGGAGAGCTTCATTGGCGAGAACGTGTGGCTCGTGAAACATCCACTTCACTTCTACATGCAGCCGGTCGCATCTATTTGATCGACGAACAAGGGAAAACCTATGTTTTCGCGGCCGCCCCGACCTACAAGCTTCTCGCGGAAAACGACTTGGCTGATCGTGCACTTGCCTCCTTTGCCGCGGCCGACGGCACCCTTTACGTCCGCACGGCCTCGGCATTGTGGCGGATTGGCGAAGAGTAGGACGAGTCCATCTTGATTTTATTTATGTCTCAACCCTCATCCTGAAACTCGGTAAGCACACCTTGCAAATGGTCTTGGCCGATTTTGCTCATATTCCTCATGATCCGCCAGTCGTGTCCGGGAAGGTGACGATTACGGTAGAGGGGCCTAAAAAGAAATAATCTTCCGGGCATTCACCCAGAAAACCTCCGACTCTTGGAGCCGGCGGTTGATTATTTCTTCTTCGGCCTAGGCTTTTTCCCCAGGGCTTGGGGATCATAATTCGGATTGGGGACGGGCATCTTGGCCTTCATCTTGGTTTGCCAAGCGAGCAACTTGTCCTGCAATTCCTTGGTCTTTTCTGGATTGGCT
>CALBIN010000304.1 GCA_937893275.1 uncultured Opitutia bacterium
GCCCGAAGGACTAGAGGCGGGTCTCGACCATCAGTCCATGGCTGATTTGCTCGCCTTTCTTCTCCAACCTAAGTTCGAGCCTCGTCTGCCTCCCTTCGAGCTTCTCCTTTATCGCGACGACCAAGGTAACGAGCTCCCCGTGCGTTCCAAGGAGGAATGGAGCAAACGGCAGGCCGCCATATTGGAGGGAGCGGAAAAGGTCATGGGAACCTTTCCCGTCGGCGAAAAGCGTGTGCCCCTCGAGATTAAGGTTCTGGAATCCAAGGACGCCGGGACTTACCTGCTCCAATCGATTACCTACCGAGCATCGGCTTCTTCCCGTGTGCCCGCACATCTCTGCATTCCAAAGGATGTTTTGGCAGGCAAACGAAAGTCGAAGGCCATTCTTTGCCTGCACCCGACGGATAACAAGGTGGGTCGCAAGGTGGTCCTTGGCTTGGGTGGTCGGGCGAACCGTGCCTACGCAGCGGAGTTGGCTGAGCGTGGTTTCGTGACCATCGCGCCCGCTTATCCACTGCTGGCCGACTACCAACCCGACATTGCCAAGCTCGGCTACGCCAGTGGCACCATGAAGGCCATTTGGGACAATTCCCGGGCCCTTGATCTGCTGGAATCCTTGCCTTACGTCGATGCTTCCAAAGGATTCGGTGTAATCGGGCATTCGCTTGGCGGGCACAATGCAATCTACACGGCTACTTTCGATAAGCGACTTGCCGCCATCGCGGTCAGTTGCTCCTTCGATTCCTTTCCCGATTACTACGGTGGCAATGAAAAGAACTGGGTGTTCGGCAGAGGTTGGTGCCAAACCCGTTACATGCCGCGTCTTGCCGAATACCGGGGACGGCTCCGGGCGATTCCCTTCGACTTTCCCGAACTTCTTGGAGCATTGGCTCCTCGCGCCGTCTTCGTGAGCGCACCGAAGGGCGACCATAATTTCCGCTGGGAAAGCGCCCGGCGATGCACCGAAGCCGCGGGCAAGGTATACCAGTTACTGGGGGCGGAAAACCAGTTGGTCGTTCGCCATCCCGGCTGCAGCCACGACTTCCCACCGGAAATTCGGTCGGCTGCCTACGATTTTCTCGCCAAGGCGTTGGCGGGAGAGGGAAACTAAACCGAGTGCTACTTTCCCTGGGCCTTGCGCAGGGCGGCGAGGCAAGCTTCCGATCCCAGTAGAGAGTGCTTTGGTCTTGGGTGCTCCTTATTAAAGACCTGCAGCTGTTCTTTTGTTAGGGTCTTGAAGGATTCTTCCGTGATTTCATCGTCGTCCCCTGTTATTTGGCTTAGTCGCAACTTGAGGGTCTTAGCAAAGAATCGGTAGACGGGTTTTCTCTTGGAGAATTCATAGCCGTGCTTTTCGTCGGCGAGGTGAAAGTTATCCACGTTACTTGGGGATCCAAAGAGGGAGTAGATTCGCCTAGTGTATGGGAACTCGACCTTTGGCGTGTTTTTGGTCCAGTCTCCACCTACACTGACAAGGAGTAGAGGTCGAGGGGCTGCCATGGCGGCGATTTCCGCGTTATTGGTCTTATGGGTCTTGCTTTCATGAACGGGCATGCCGCTCTCGCAGTTGCATCCCCCGTAAAAGTGGGCTGAAGCCATGACTACGGGTGCGGCTGCCCTTACGCGTGGGTCGAGAGCCGTAAGCATGAAGGTCTGGGTGCCACCCCCGGATTCGCCAGTTACGCCAATGCGGCTTGGATCCACCTCTCGGAAGCTTAGAAGATAGTCGAGTGCTCGCATGCTGTTCCAAGTCTGGTAAGCAAATACGTTTTTATCCTTTCGGTGATCGACATGGTTGGAATCGTCGTTCCAACCCACCATATCGTAGGCGAAGACAATGGCCCCCATGCGGGCGAGGGATGCGCAACGCGCCTGTGTGTATTCCGCGAGTCGACCTTCTTTGGAATGTCCGTGGGGACAAAGGATGCCGGCAAACTTGCCGAGTCCGCCTTTTCTGAGAGGGCGGTACAGGTTACCAGTGACAAAAAAGCCGGGAAGGCTCTCGAAGTAAACATTCTCTACCGAATACCCATCCATTTTTTTAGATGAATGGGATCGGGCGTTTAGCGGTGAACGGGCGGGTAGGGGTACGAGTCCGGCTCCATTTAGGATGCCTTCTCGGTTACGCTTGGCTCGAGTTTGCCACTCCTCGAGCGTGGAAAAGGTCTTACCGAAGTTCTCGAGGTTGCGAGCCCCTTCCTCCTCTGCTATTTTGGGAAATGCATTAGCTGTAACTGAAAATACCAGCATGCTTATTGCTGTGGCAAATAGGATAGGGAGTCTTGCGTTCATGACTTGAGGTGGGTTGGGAGGGTTATAAAAAAGCTGAGTTTCGTTTTCTTTTTCTTGCCTAAAGCCTATGTTTCGGGACATTTGCAACTTCGAAACATCTCCATCCACCAAACACATATTCAAAAGGAACGCTAGCAAATCATGAAGACTACCCATTTTTCTTACCTTTTCCTCTTCCTGTTCTCAGTAGCCATTTTAGCTGTCGTACCCGCTTTCGGAAAGAAGAGCGAAGGCGGTAAAAGCCTCTTTGACGGCAAGACCCTCAAAGGTTGGAACGGAGACCCTAAATTCTGGAAGGCCGCCGATGGGGCGATTGTGGGACAGACCACCAAGAAGACCTCCACCAAGGGGAACACCTTTATCATATGGGAAGGTGGTAAGTTAACCGACTTTGACCTTACCTTGGAATTCAAGATCGAGGGTGGCAACAGTGGTATTCAGTACCGTAGTTTCGTTAAGCCCGGGAAGCATGACGGTTGGCGCATTGGTGGCTATCAAGCTGATTTCGAGGCGGGCGACCGTTATTCGGGCATTTGCTATGGCGAAGGTTTTCGCGGAATTCTTTCTGACCGTGGTTTTCACACTACTCTGTCTATTGATGAAAAAGGTAAGTTGAAAAAAAATGCCAAAAAATTCGGTGATTCCAAAGAAATCGGCAAAGCCGTTAAGAAAGGTGATTGGAACACTTACCGCATTACTGGCAAGGGATACCATTTTGCACACTATATCAACGATGTTAAAACCACTGAACTTACAGATAACGATGAGAAGACTCGTCGTGCCGATGGGGTTCTGGCCCTGCAGTTGCACGCTGGTCCTCCGATGAAGGTGTCTTTTCGAAAGATTCATCTCAAGTAAACCATAACCATACTAACCTTTTCGCACGATTTAATGTCGTGCAAGAATGTCTCCTGCAGAAGATAGACTTCTTTATTTAGACAGAATTCCGTAGAGGAAGTAAGCTGATAGAACCAGACTCGTGATAGCGAGGACACCCTTTAGAATTGCTAATAGGGCATTGTGCCAGTCCGAGGGAGTAGGGTCATAGCTTGCATCTGCCACATCAGAAGATAAAGAGATGGGTTTCTGTTTCATGGGAATCTTGCTTGTTTTAAATCACAATCGTACAGTTATTGGTGAAATTGAAAATTGTTGAGGTGTTTTTTGCCATTTCTTGTCTTACTGTAATCCAAAAAAATTGATTAAAATAAATTCTTAACATAGTGATTAATCAAATTGTAATCTCTGGTCACATTGGTACCTCGGTCGATGTTTGTTTGCTGATTATGCAAAAAAAAATGCACGAAGAGCACATCTACTTCGCGTTGTTATAACCTTTTGAAATGAAAGATAAAATCGTTTTAGCTGGTGGCACGGGGTTTCTTGGGAAAGCTTTGGCCCAGTTTTTTGCTGAAAAGGAATATGAGGTTGTCGTGCTCGGCAGAAGCAACGAATTACCAGCTGATTTCCCAGAAGCGCGACTTGTAACTTGGGATGCCCGAACCATAGGATCTTGGATGAAGGAGTTGGAGGGAGCAAAAGCCTTAGTGAATCTTTGTGGCCGTTCGGTGGATTGTCGTTACAACGAAAGTAACCGCAGGTTGATTCTAGATTCGCGTGTTAATGCAACTAGAGTTCTCGGAGATGCGGTCGCTCAAGCGACGATTCCGCCCAAAGTTTGGCTTAACGCCGGCACGGCGACTATTTACGAGGATCGGCGAGGCGATTTGCCGCCTCACGATGAAAACAGCGACGATTTGGGCCACGGTTTTTCCGTGGAAGTGGCGAAAGCGTGGGAGGAAGCTTTTCTCGAAACTCAGGTTCACCATGTACGAAAGGTGGCTATGCGCATCAGTATCGTATTGGGAACGGGTGGGGGAGCCTTTCCCGTGATGCGCCGGTTCGCACAACTCGGTTTGGGTGGAAGGCAAGGACCTGGTTCACAATGGATGAGTTGGTTGCACCTTGACGACTGGGTTGGTATCGTCGACTGGTTGGTCTCAACCGATAGTGTTTCCAGAGTGGTGAACTTGGCGGCACCCAATCCGGTGACGAACGCTTCCTTCATGAGCGAAATGCGTTCTGCCTTTGCGCCTTTTGGCGTCGGTTTCCCGGCCCCAGCTTTTGCCGTTCGATTTGGCGCCGTATTCCTCCGTACAGCTCCCGAGCTGGTTCTCAAGAGCCGCAAAGTAGTCTCAAGGGTCTTGCGGGACGAGGGTTATGTGTTTCGTTTTCCTACTTTAGAGGATGCAATCTTCGATTTGTCGGGATAACTTCCTGTAATAGTGAAACCCCGCTAAATCAATTGCCTTATGGGCGATGCGCCATGGATGACTTGCGAAACTTCTTCCGGAATACCGGTAGTGGCTCGAACCACCCCCACGTCCAGAATGGTTTCCATTATGGTGGCGTAGAGGTTCGGGATGGTGACTCGGTCGGAGGCGGGTTCGCCGCCGTCCTTTGTGGAAGATCCCACGACTTGTCCCATGTTTAGACCCCCGCCATAGAGCAACAAGGGAGCCGAACCACCCCAGTGGTCGCGTCCGCCTTTTCCATTGATCTTTGGTGAACGACCCATTTCGCCACAGCATACGAGCAGGATCTTTTCCTGCAGTCCGCGATCCTCGACATCCTCGATGAAGGCACTTACCGCATGATCGAAGGGACGACCAACGTACTCCATGCCCTCGGTCATGGTGGCGTTGTTGTTGTCGGCATGCATGTCCCAGACGAAGTCGGTGCTCACGGTGATGAAGCCTGCCCCGCGTTCGGCCAACCTTCGGGCCAGCAGGAGGAGTTTACCAAGGTTCTTTACGTGATTGGTATAACGCTGATGGTTGTTCCATCGCTTGCTTATGCGGCTTACATCGATCAACTTCGAAGTGTCGTACCGATCGATGACGCTGGCTTCCTCACCAGTAATGTCGAAGGCATCGGAAATGCCGCCGGTCAAGGTTTCCAGCGCTTGAGATTGGAATTTATCCAACCCACCCGTAACTTTTCCGGATTCCACGGTGCGTCGAAAATGATTCAGGCTGGTCAGCAAGGTACGCCTGTCACCCAGTCGATCGGGATCGATCGTTAATTGCATGTCGCGCCTGAGATCGCTTTTGCCACTGGGTTGGAATGGTTCGTAAGCGGGACCCAAGGGGCCCGTGACGTCGAATTTACCCAATTTCATTATTGGGTCCGTAGCTCCTGCATCCACTGCCTGCGGATGCAACCATACGTTTCGCGGCATACCGAACTGCGGGTGGCTTGCACCGGCAACTTTTGCGTAATGCGCTCCGATCTGAGCACCCGAAGAATATTCCTTGCTGACGATGGGCTTGGAATCGTGAGCTGCGCTTTGAGTGGTGAATGAGCGAACGATGGAAAACTTGTCGTTCAGTTTGGCTAACTTTTCGAAGGTTGGCCCGAAAGTGATGCCGGGAATCTTCGTCTTGATTTCGCCCGTGGCGCTATGGATGTTCGATGGCGCATCCATCTTTGGGTCGAATGTTTCGAACTGGCTTGGCCCCCCGTGCATGAAGAGGAAGATGACGGTCTTGTCCTTGGCTATGCCCCCCACAGTTTTCAATGCCTCCTCTGCTCGCAGGAAGTCGGGTAGGCTTAATCCGCCCAAGCCCAAGCTTCCCACCCTCAGGAAATCGCGCCTACCTAAGTAACTGTCGGTGAATTTGGTCATCAGTGAATAACTCTTCTCATTATTACGTACATTAGACTTATAAATCAAAGGTTTCTTTAGTCGCTCAGGCATTTTTCCTATTCGACCTATTCTTTGATCATTAGAACAAATTGAAAATATTCGCAAGACGGCTACCTTCTAGGAGGTGAAGGCCGAGCTGTAGAGAATTTAAGAGTGGTGCCGTCGAGACCGAGGGAAAGGACTGGGGCTTTAAGGAATCACTTCTTCCTTCCCGTCACTTCCGCGTCTTCAATTCTAAAAAGCCCCATCGTCAATTCGAGGTGGAGCGGTTAGGCTAGGCCAACTACCTTAGGCCGAACGGGCTTGTTCCTCTCCTTCGTCCAGAGAGTCATCGGGTTCCTCAAGGATGTTTGGGAGTGGAGCCGATTCGAGATCACCTTCCTCGAGGGTAGCTTGGAAAGTTGCGGGAATTTCCTTCTTTGAGGCGATGCCCAGCTTTTTGAGTTCCTCGGTTCGGCGAAGAATGTTTCCTTTTCCCTCGGATAGTTTGTTGAGGGCTGCCTCGTGGGCGCCGGAGGCTTTGGCCAGAGCCTTTCCGACATCTTCGACGTCCTTCAGGAAATTAGCGAACTTATCGTAGAGAGCACCCGCTTTCTCGGCAATTTTTTTGGCGTTCAAGTTTTGTTTTTCCAGTCGCCAAACATTGGCAACTGTCCGGATGGTGGCCATGAGGGTGCTGGTGGTGACGGGGACGATTCTTTTTCGAAACGCGTATTCGTAAAGTTCGGAGTCGGCTCTTATCGCAGTCCCGAAGGCGGGTTCGATTGGGAAGAACATGAGAACGTAGTCGAGGCTGGTGATCTCCTCGATGGATTGGTAGTCCTTGGCGGCGAGTTCATCGATATGGTTGCGGACGGAGCGGAGGTGTTCCTTGAGGGCGGTATCGCGGTCGACTCCTTCGTCCAACGAGCACCATCGTTCGTAGGCGGTGAGGGACATTTTCGAGTCGACGATGATTTGTCGATTCTCGGGGAGGCGAATGATGGCGTCGGGGCGTTGCCGGTCAAAGGTTTCCTGCATGGTGAACTCGCGACCTTTCTCCAAACCCGAGGCTTCAAGCGTGCGCTCCAGGATCAATTCTCCCCAGTCGCCCTGCTTCTTGGAATCTCCCTTTAATGCATTGGCGAGATTTTCGGCATCTCCGCTAAGTTGCGTCTGCGCTTTGACTATCATTTCGAGGTGTTCGCGCAGGGCTGCTCGTTCGCGGTTGTCTTGCCCGTAGAATTTGTCCACCTGCTCTCGAAATTCCTTGATCTTTATACCCAGTGGATCGAGGACTTGTTTGAGGTTTTCCTTGTTGGTCGCGGTGAACTTTTCGGTCTTGGCTTCTAGCACCTTGTTGGCGAGATTTTCGAATTGTTCCCTAAGTCTCTTTTCGCCTTGTTCCAACTCGTCCGCTTGCTTTGTCAACCGTTCTTCCAGATGTTCGTTCCGGGTGCGGGTTTCGGCCAAGGATGTTTGGGATTCCAATAGATTCTCATTGAGGGAATGCTCCTGTTCTCGTCGTTCCGTGAGATTTGCTTGAAGCATTTGGTTCTCGGTGCCCAGCGCTTGAGCCGAAGCTCCAGCAGAAATAATTTTTTCGCGAAGTTCCTTTTCATCTTCTGGTGAAAGTCCTCGCTTCCCTTTTGCCCAAAGAAAAACGATGAGTCCGCCAATTAGAAAGGAGGTCAAAAGGTAGAGTGCCAAGTATAGCGGGTCCATGTTCGCAAACCGGTAAATTGCATCTACTTGCGAGGTAAGTCAAGGAGACCAAGCGAATTGTCCTATGATGAACGTTTTTTCTTTATGATTGAGGAACTTCGCACGGTCGTTATCCCAAGTTTTCAATGAATGTCATAATGTCTTTTAAGTGGAAAATTCTCTTTCTGGGTTATTGCGGAGTAATCCTTTACGTCTCCAGTCTGTCTCTCAAGGAATTGCCTGATGGACCCGCCCTTGTTTCGGATAAAATTCTCCACCTTGGTGAATATGGCTTGTTTGGAATCCTTGCATGGGGTGCTTTTGTCGTTCGCAAGGGAGTCTTTCCTTGGGGTTTGGTTGCGCTCGGAGCGTGGTTCGGTATCATAGACGAGTGCTGGCAGGACTGGATCGGGAAATCTCGTTCAGCGGATGTCTGGGACGCGGCTGCCGATGCCGTTGGCAGCCTGCTGGGCGTTATGTTTGCCCAGCTGTTTTGGAATAAGCGCTAGCGCTGGGAGTATGGTTGCTCAAGGCAACGAGGCTTTCTCGTTGGTTGCGTTGAATTCCACGACGGCTGGCGGAGCAGGCATGGCGTAGCTGATTGTTTCCGTCCATATGGATGGCAAGTGCGTGGCGTCGCCTTCTGGCCCTAGCGTACGGAGGCGCAGGTAATAAGTTTTGCCGAGTTCCCTGGATGTGAAGTCTCCGGTATTGACTTCGTGGTTTTCGATGCGCTGATCAATGCCTGAGGTGAAGTTCCCGTCCTCGGTGATTTCGATTTCGTAGCGCAAGGTCTCGTTCACGTTCTCGGGTGGTTGCCAAGTTGCGGTAAGCATGGTCGGTTCATCTTGCGATATTGCAAGAGTGGGATTGAGAGGCGGATCAAAGGAGGTGACAGGCATTTCGAAGGGTAAGGAAGTTATCTGGCTCTCGATATCCTTGGTGTTCTCATCTCTGGGAACAGCCTTAAGTTCGAAATTAAAGCTTCCGTAAGCCTTGGAGTCATCCAATACTTGAAATGTTTCATTAACATGAAAGTCACCGTAAAGATCGGATTTCGCTTCGCCAACGAGTACTTTTAAAGAATATTCAATGGGCCCGAGGTTATTTGTAATTGGATTCCATGACACGCGAACATTCTCACCCTCGATTGATACGGCAAGGTTTGCGGGAGGAGGTAGTTGATTGCCCGGGACTCGAAACTGGGTTGTAAAGGGGGTGGAAGCGACATCCTCAGCATTGTCGGCAGCGGGTCCGTAACGGAAGCGCAACCAGTATGTTTTTTCTCCGATAAGAGGAAAGTCCTTAAAAGACGTTTCGCGTGTAACCAGTTCTTTGATTAGAATCTTGGCTTCAAAGTCTTCATAGATTTGAAGGCTATAATCGATGGGGCCGGAAGACTTTACTTCGGGCCATTCAAAGGAGACTGAACCGAAATCGGGCTTTATTATTACACCTCCGTACGATCCCGCCTCTAGGTTTGTGGCAAGCGAAATGACTAGAGATTGGCTAGGTAGGTAACGATCATCCCCTGTTGCAGGCATGGCCGAGATTCGGACATAGTGAACTGTGGCTGGCGCAAGCCCCTCAAAGAAGGCAATGTATTCATCAACATATGTTTTTGAGAAAAGAACTTTCTCAAAGTCGGCATCGGTGGAGAGTTCTAGTTTGAAAACCGGTCCCGGGATTTTCCCATCCACCCAGTTCTCGGGATCAAGCCAAGAAACGCCGAAGGAAGTGGCGTTGAGGTCGTTGACGTCGGCCATGGGCATATCCAATTGTCCGCCCGATCCATCCATTGGTCCCGCAGGTAGCCCTTCTTGGCCCGAACCTTGTCCTCCTGCGAACTTTTTACCTTGAGTGGTTTTATCGTTGCTTTGTCCGTCCGGCAAGTCTTCGGGGTCGGACGAACAAGCCCCTAAAGCGAATATTAGTATGGGGGTTAGAATCCAAGCGGGCGTCTTCATCCTTTGATTGGAAGCTTAGAATGGACATTTGTCCAGAATCTTATGTTTCTGATTTGTTTCAACTGCTCTTTTATCCCTTGCCTAGGGCTTGCTTGTTCTTTGAAGGTGTTGTTCATGAAAATACCCGGGAAACAAGAATTATACATTGACAACCAAACTAGTTTTAATCGACGCGGCGTACTAAAGGGAGCTGCAGGCATCTTGGCGGGAAGTCTCGCTTCGGTGGGTGCGGTTGGCGCTGCTCCTCGAGACGTCAAGAAACGTAAGCGCAAAGCGATCGGGGTAAAGAAAGGTCGCATCAATCAGTCCGTTGTTTCTTGGTGCTTCGCCAAGCATTGGAGCACTGAGGAAATGTGTTCGGCGGCAAACAAGCTTGGTTGCAAAAGTATCGAGTTGATCGAACCCGAGCATTGGCCGGTTCTCAAAAAACATGGCCTGACCTGTGCCATATCGCCTATTCCGGTGGAAGGCCCTCCCTTCATCAAGGGGTTCAATAATCCTAAGCATCACGACATGGTCATCGAGGCCACTCGCAAGGCCATCGATGCCTCCGCCGACTTCGGTTGTCCCAATGTTATCTCCTTCACTGGTTACGCCGAGGGCGTTTCTTCCGCTGATGGCGCCAAGAATTGTGTCGAGGGTTACAAAAAAATTATTGGGTATGCTGAGAAAAAAGGAGTCACCCTATGCCTCGAAATGTTAAACACTCGCGACGATTCCGATCCCAATAAGGGACACCCCGGTTATCAGGGGGATCACGTTGATTATTGTATGGATATCATCAAGCAGGTGGGTTCTCCCAGACTGAAACTTCTCTTTGATATTTATCATGTCCAGATTATGGACGGAGACGTCATCCGGCGGATTCATGAGTGCGGAGAGCATATCGGTCACATCCATACGGCTGGCAATCCCGGACGCGGGGAACTGGATGACAAGCAGGAGATCAACTACCCGCCAATCATGAAGGCTCTGCTTGAGATTAAGTACAAGGGATTCGTCGGTCAGGAGTTCATTCCCACCCGAGACCCCTTTGAAGGTCTCTCCCAAGCCGTTTCTCTCTGCGACGTGTAGTGGTTTTCTCCCTTTGGGATTGCTTCATGGCGCGGTTTTAACTACGCCTCTTTCCCGAAGAGTTTTGGGAAAATGGGGGGGATGCAATTCATCGACTTGTTCTGTGGCGTAGGCGGTTTCCGCTGGGCTTTGGAAGCACTCGGTCACAAATGTGTCTTTTCTTCAGACTTAGATCCTCACGCCCAAGAAACCTATGCCCTTAATTTTGGAGAAAAGCCATTCGGAGACATTACTTGCATCGATCCTTCCGATATCCCGGGTCACGACGTCGTATGCGGAGGCTTTCCTTGCCAACCCTTCAGCATCTCGGGGAAACAACTAGGTTTCGAGGATGCTAGAGGCACCCTCCTTTATCATATTCTGCGGATAGCCGAGCGACATCAACCCAAGGTTCTTTTTCTCGAGAACGTGAAGAATTATCGTGGTCACAACGATGGACGCACGCTTGCCACGACCTTGCAGTTGCTAGATCGAGTCGGTTACCACTGCCATCACTCTCTCCTCAACGCTTCGAGTTATGGCGTACCTCAAAAGCGAGAGCGGTTGTACTTCGTCTGTTTTCGAAAGGACCTTGGACTTTCCGAGTTTTCTTTTCCCGAACCTACTGAAGAGGATGTCGCCGTCGAGGACATCCTCCTCCCTTCAGGCGATCCCCGTCTGGAGAAACTTTTCGTTCGTCGACCCGACACGTTTATTTCTACAGGCCTTCCGGTAGAACGCGACTTGCGACCTCTTCGGGTCGGCACTATCGGAAAGGGAGGTCAAGGTGAGCGAATCTATAGCGTCAAGGGTCATGCCATCACGCTGTCTGCCTTTGGCGGTGGCGTCGGAGCCAAAACCGGAATGTATCTCGTTGACGGTCATCCTCGCCGACTTCATCCCGAGGAATGTAGACGCGTCATGAGCTTTCCCGAAGGCTTTAAGCTCCATCCCAATCGAAATGTGAGCTACAAGCAGTTCGGCAATTCGGTCGCGGTCAAAGTGGTGCGATTGATCTTCGAACAAGTTGAAAGTCTTTTGCGCGGGAAGAATTGTTTGGCCGCTTGATAGGTCTCGGAATTTAATGCGTTCAATGGTTTCCTTGTCTCCAATGCAAGCAGTTCGGTTTGATCACCTTTATCTTTTCGCTTCCTTTTCCGCCTTAAAACCTGTTTCATAATCTGATAAAATGACCAGTATGTCAGATTTCGATGCCCCGAAAAAGCCCGCATGGGTCGGTGCTCTTGTACCCGTGCTTCTTGTATTGGCGTCAGCGGGACTTTATTGGTTCCTCTCTGCAAGAGGAGAGGGTGGTGGAGGTGATCCACCT